>NZ_ASSB01000244.1:0-61407 GCF_000520755.1 Paenibacillus sp. 1-18 | reverse complement strand
GGACAGCAGCAAGCTGGTTCGCTGGCGGGCCGCCCGTTTTTTATACGAGGTCGGGACCGAGGAGGCGCGTGACGCGCTGGAGAAGGCTGTCGATGACCCCGAATTCGAGGTCAGTCTACAGGCCAAAATGGCGCTGGAGCGCATCGAATCAGGCGAGCAAGCCGCAGGCACCGTGTGGCAGCAGATGGCCAAGCGCAACTCTTGATTAAAGCTTCTACGAAAGGATTTTCAAAAAATTGTCGATTGTCAGAAGATGTACAGGTACGTTATACTGTAGTTCGCTATACAATAAAATATCATGTCATACACCTCATCAACCCTGTTTTATGATGAGGTAGAGGTCGCGGATGTAATCAGTACACCGGAGGAGACGTCAAGAGCCGTCTGTGATTCCAGTGGAAAGGTACACCCGCCGAAGTATGCGGAGTTGACTCTTTGTAAATACTCCGAATGCTGGGGCTGCTGACCGAAAGGAGCAGAACTGTCACGCGTTGTCCTGACACAGACACGTGTGTTGAGCTATCTTGTTATAGAAGAAGGTATGGTGCGGAATGCATAGACAAGACCGCAGGCGTATTTCCCTGCGGTTTTTTGATTTATATACTCCCCCCTCCTTCTGGCTCTTGCCCTGACATGAAATACAATTTCATGAAGGAGTGTTTGAACGTGCAACACAAAGCAACACCTGACGCAACCTTGCGAAAAAGTCTCAAAGCCCGACATATGACGATGATCGCCCTCGGGGGCTCCATCGGAACAGGCCTGTTCCTTGCCAGTGGAGGCGCGGTTGCCGAAGCTGGACCTGGCGGAGCCCTGCTGGCCTATGCGGCAGTCGGCCTCATGGTTTACTTCCTGATGACCAGCCTTGGTGAATTGGCTACGTTTATGCCCGAATCCGGCTCTTTTAACACCTATGCAGGTCGCTTCGTTGATCCGGCCTTTGGTTTCGCCATGGGCTGGAACTTCTGGTACAACTGGGCGGTAACGATTGCCGCCGAGTTGGCAGCAGCGACAGTGCTGATCAAATATTGGTTCCCGGAAAGCCACTCCGCCTGGTGGAGTCTGCTATTTCTGGCCGTAATCTTTGCGTTGAACGCGTTGACGGTCAAAGGGTACGGTGAGTCTGAATACTGGTTTGCCATGATTAAAATTGTGACCGTTGTGATCTTTTTGGCTGTGGGTGTGCTGATGATCTTCGGCATTATGGGGGGGCCGGCGGTTGGCTTCGCCAACTTCACTGTCGGAGACGCTCCGTTCCATGGCGGATTCTTTGCCGTATTGGGTGTATTCATGGCTGCGGGCTTTTCCTTTCAGGGAACAGAGCTGATCGGCGTAGCCGCTGGAGAGAGTGAAAATCCGCGTGATAATGTGCCGCGTGCTATTCGCCAAATCTTTTGGCGCATCCTGTTCTTTTATATTCTGGCGATTCTCGTCATTGGATTGATCATTCCGTACACGAATCCGAATTTGCTGCGGGGAGATATCAGTGACATTGGCGTCAGCCCGTTCACGCTTGTGTTTGAAAAAGCCGGACTTGCGATTGCCGCCTCTGTCATGAACGCTGTCATTTTGACTTCCGTATTGTCGGCAGGCAACTCGGGGATGTACGCGGCGACACGTGTATTGTTTGCTTTGGCACGTGAAGGCAAAGCTCCCCGCATCCTCGGACGCGTCAATCGACGCGGCATTCCTATGAATGCCTTACTGATCACGACTGCTGTCGGGATGCTGGCTTTTCTCGCTTCTCTGTACGGAGACGGTGTCGTCTACAACTGGCTGCTAAACGCCTCCGGGATGTGCGGATTTATTACGTGGGTCGGGATTGCAGTCAGTCACTATCGCTTCCGCCGCGCCTTTACAGCACAGGGCCACAGTCTGAGTGAGCTTCCTTACAAAGCACGCTGGTTCCCGTTCGGACCGTTGTTCGCCTTCGCGCTGTGTATCATTGTTATTATCGGGCAAGGTGCGGATGCCTTCACCGGACAGGAGATCGACTGGAAGAGGATGATTGCTACGTACATGAGTGTGCCACTGTTCCTTATTCTGTGGTTCGGCTACAAATGGATCAAACGTACCAAAGTCGTTCCATTAAAAGCATGTGATTTGAGTTCAGATGCATCCTCGGATAAATAAATATAATAGTAAAAAAGCCCGTCTCCACATGTTCACCTTATATGCCCGGAGACGGGCTTTTTGTTTTTTTATTTGGAGGGAGAAGCTGCTGCTACTGTAGCTGTTACTGACGTAGCCAAGGCACGTCGACTAAAGATGCCGTATATTACAGCAATCAGTGTCAACAATGAGGAAAACAAGTACAAATTAACGATGCCCAGATGATCTGCAATCCAGCCCATTAAGAGCAGCGAAATACAAAAGGTCAGACTTGTCAGTGTGGCCTGAGCAGACAGCACCTTGGGCAAATCATGCACAGACACACTCATTTGCATCATCGTACGGCGGGATACGACAGACATTTCCGCAGGTAGTCCCATCAACAGCACGATCAGCAGCGTCAGTGGCGGTAGTGTGTTCAGAGCATACCAAGCTGTCAGCAGGCAGTAGCCTGCCATCCCCGCCAGCATGGCAGGCAGCAGTCTGCGCTGCAAAAGCTTAACGCAGGCGAGGACAACGATGCCTCCACCAATTGCGCCTGCAAAATACGCTGCATTAATGTATCCCCACCATGCCTCACTCTTGTGCAGAACCTGCTGAGCAAAAGCAAGCGTGAACGCGCCGACCCAAACTGAGCCTCCTAGCAGGTCAATCATATCCATAAAAATAAGAGCTTTGAGCCTTCGACTGGCTCCGATAAGGCTCCAGCCTTCACGCAGTATTTCCTTTTTACGCTTCGAAGGTAATGCCGGGCTCTCTGACTCATGTCCAAGCAGCGTATCCTCCAAATGCACAGGAGGCATGTCATGACGCTCTTGCCCCGGCTCAGATACAGTTTCGGCCGCTAAAGCATCCCCGCTTCGTACTCGTGTTCCGGGCTGCAGCAAGTAATGGACCTTGCCCTCTAATGGATCTCGGATCAAGCTGGTGAAAATCAGAGCCACCATATACAGCCCACCAGCCACCAGCAGTGTCTTCTCAGAGCCCAGCATGGCTACAAGGACACCGCTAAGCCCCCAACCCGCTAACTGCACCGTCTGATCGCTGACCGATACAAGACTGTTCGCCCGCATCAGCCCATCCCCGGATGCAAGTCGAGGAATCAACGCATTACGTGCAGGTGTAGTCCAGCCATCCAGAAAAGACATGGCTGCCACCATCGTAAACACAAGCATCCATATCGGCTCCGTACCCGCTGACCACAGGTGACCCAGCAGAACGGCGAAGAAAGCCAGCTGCCCGAGCTGGGAAACGAATAAAATAAAAGGCAGCTGAAATCGGGCCAAAAGCAGCGGTGCCAAAAATCCGCTGATCATCTGTGCTCCCATCCGCAGCAATGGAACGAGCACCGAGGAAAAGATCGAATCCGTTTCATGAAAAACGAGCGATACAAGTGCCATAATATAAAGAATGTCGGCCGCATTTGACATGGTCTGCGTGCCAAGCAAATAGGTAAAGGAACGCTTGTGCATATCAATAAAATGCTCCTTTAGTAGTGTAGCTTTTTTTACAGCAAGATGATCAGGTCCATTTCAGTGTTACACGAAGATTCCCGGTACTGCCTAAATTTGTAATCTGATAGGAGATGGACTTCAAACCGAGCTGATACAATGGCTGCAAATCCTCCTTGAGGCTTCGCTCTGTTCCCTGATATCCGAAGGTAAGCGTCGTCCCCCCTTTATTTACAGCCGTGCGAACCTGCTCCCTGATGTCGGCAGATGATTTAACCAGCCCTTTGCCGTCTTGCAGCGGATATTCCAGGTTATTGTACAGCTTTTGATACACAGCAGCCTTCGGTCCTCCCGCAGCTATTAGCGCTGATAAGGTCTGCCGATATATTGTGTTCGCCTGAGGGTACGGTTTAACCCATGTGTGGTCCCGGCGCATTTCGGTATCAGTCAGCAGATAATAGGAAGTGCTTACCTCGTTTCCGCGATCCGGAGTTGGATCATCCCAGGTCGTATCCATGTGATACCAGTGCCCATCCAGTAATACAAGATTCCATGCATGCAGTTGGCCCCCTGCTCTTCCTTCTACAATCCGGTTCGTAATCCCTGCACGTTCCAGCATTTTGTAGGCTAGCAGTGAATAGCCCTGACAGACAGTACTCCCGGTTTTCAGACCATCGTAGGCTGTATACTTTTGCTGCGTTTCATCATATTTGAGACGAACCACGATCCAGTCATGGATGGCCTTTACCTTCTCATGATCGGTCATGCCCTTCGTAATGATGTCACCCAGCACGGATTGAACTGTGCTATCCACGTAGGCTGTCTGTTCCTTCGTTTCACGGTAGCTCAAACGAATCGTGACCTGCGCAGACGTGGTGGTGCCAGTATAGCTGAATGCATAACTTTTGATCGTATAATTCACATACGGGTCGCTTTCCATAGCCTGTTGAATGGCCGTCTCTAGCTGCTGCTTGAGACCGTTCACCCGCCCTTGATATGTAAAGGTCAGCGTTTCACTCCGTGTATCCATGGCCTTTAAAAGCTTATTCTGAAGCTGCTGCGATGATACGGATAAAGTCGGCTTGACCGAAGCCGCATATACGTTGTTACCCCACTTCACAGCCTGCGGCAGCAACACAGCCAGCGCTGCGCCCGCAACCAGACATTTTACAAGCCTAACCCCGATTTTTCTGTTCATACAGAGCGTTCCTGCCCTTCTTAGCATAGTTGTAAACAGCTCTATCTTACCATAAAAACAGCTGCCCCAAGCGCTCTAGTTTTGTCGGTTGCAGACGAGTATAGGCCCAATCCGAGGCAGTTTGCGACACCATACTGCCTTTTATAGCAGACGGAATAGCAGGCACACATTCATTTCAGTGAGAATTTTATCATTGCAACCTGGCACTCCTTATGATATGGTACTGGCATCGGAACTAAATGATATTGATTCTCATTCTACATCAGAAAGGCTGAGTACCATGCCAGAATGTATCTCACTCCTTCGTAGTCCATTAGGCCGGACTGTGCGTTTGCAATCTCTCGCACCTCTCCACCCCTCATTGCGCCGCCGCTTAACAGACATGGGTATTGACGAAGGTTCCATTATACGGTTGAAAAAAATCAGTTTGTTGGGTGGTCCTATTGTCATTGAATGCAATGGTCAGCTGGTTGGCCTCCGTCAAAATCAGGTGAAGCAACTGGAGGTCGTTCCAGCATGGACATGATTGCTCTATTTGGCAATCCCAACACGGGAAAAACCTCATTATTCAACAAGCTGACGCGTACGTATGCAGAGGTGGGCAACTGGTCGGGGGTCACGGTGGAAAAGAAAACGGGGCTCCTGCGCGACAAGTCTGCCGTTTTGGTGGATTTGCCGGGGGCCTATTCCTTACTTCCTCTTTCGCTGGACGAAGGTGTAGCAACCCGTTTTTTACTGGAAGAGCCACCAGCGGCCCTCATTAACATCGTGGATGCCTCCCAGCTCCAGCGTAATCTGTATTTGACCATACAGCTACTGGAGTATGGCCGTCCGCTTGTACTCGGCTTAAACATGACCGACGTAGCTGATGCGACGGGTCTCCGCGTAAACAAAGAATTGCTGGCTGAGCAATTGAACGTTCCTATTATTCCTATGGTGGCCCGTACAGGCAGCGGAAGTAAGCAAATGCTTGCCTCTCTGCGAGAGGTACGGCGCACATCCAATACTTTTCAATTAGACTACGGTCCTGCCGTCGAAGCCGCGATTACAGATATAGGCAGCCTGTTAACGGAGGCGCCTGTACTTCAACTTCGATGGGCCGCGCTGCAATGTCTGGAAAACAATCCTGTCGTCATGGACTGGATGACAAATGAGGTACAGCGTGAAAAGGTCACTGCACGTATC
Source organism: Paenibacillus sp. 1-18 (assembly GCF_000520755.1). NCBI lineage: Bacteria > Bacillati > Bacillota > Bacilli > Caryophanales > Paenibacillaceae > Paenibacillus > Paenibacillus sp. 1-18. Next base: position 55,461 of record NZ_ASSB01000244.1, on the reverse strand, counting down.
CAGCGCTGTGAGGAAGATCTTCACGGCGAAGGTTATACAGCCACCCCTGCCCAGCATATCCGTTCTGTACGTTCAGCATGGATCGCTGATCTGTGCACCAGGGTGCTCGACACCTCCAAGCTCAAGCCACACGGTCTGACGGATAAGCTGGACGCGGTGCTAACCCATCGGTATCTGGGGATTCCGATCTTTCTGCTGCTGATGTACGCTACCTTCAAGTTTACCTTCGATTGGGCAGGTACGATCCTTTCAGATATGCTGGACGGATTCTTTTCCGGGACACTAAGCAGCTTTATTTCTGAAGTGCTAGTTCAATGGAATGCCTCTGCTTTTACGCAAAGTCTGGTCGTGGACGGCATCGTGGCTGGAGTCGGGGGCGTGCTCGTGTTTCTGCCCCAGATCGCTATTTTATTCCTGATCATCTCGGTGATTGAGGATTCCGGATATATGGCACGGGTCACGATATTAATGGACCGTCTGATGCAGGCGGTTGGCTTGAACGGGAAAAGCTTCATCCCCTTCATCATCGGATTTGGCTGCAATGTTCCGGCGATTATGGCGGCACGCACCATTGAACAGCCGAGAGAACGCCTCATTACAACGTTGCTGGTGCCTTTTATGTCCTGCTCGGCCCGCCTGCCGGTGTATGCGTTGTTCGCAGGGGTATTTTTCCCGACACATGCGGCAAGCATCATTATGCTGATGTACGTACTCGGAATCACCGTATCGCTTATACTTGCTAAAATTTTTTCCAAAGTGTCCATTTTATCAGGCGAGCCCTCCCTCTTCATCGTGGAGCTCCCTCCCTATCGGGTGCCGCAAGCTCTTACACTATTTCGCAGCACATGGGAGAAGGTCAAGGGCTTTGCTCGTAAGGCCGGAACGATTATTCTTGCCGGCTCCGTCGGCATCTGGCTGTTGTCCAATTTTGGTCCGCAAGGCTTCGGTGCAGAAATGGATGACAGTCTGCTCGCCACGGTTGGAGGATGGTTTGCACCCATATTGGCCCCTCTCGGTTTCGGCACCTGGCAAGCAGGCGCGTCTCTGCTTACGGGCTTTATGGCCAAGGAGGTTATCGTATCCACGATGAATATCATTTACCACGTTCCTGATATGCAGGGACTGGAGCTGCAGGTTAGCCATGCCTTTACACCGCTTGCTTCCTTTAGCTTTATGGTGTTCATTCTGTTGTATGTGCCGTGTCTGGCTACGGTAGCGGTTATTCGTAAAGAGACACTTTCCTGGCGCTGGACCGCATTTTCTGTGATCTATCCTTTGACCGTCGCATATATCATCGCCGTCTTCATTTATCAGTGTGGCAGATTATTAGGTTGGGGTTAAGCTAGCCCCTATGAATATAAAAGGAAGTGGATTCCATGATTAATATTATTATTTTATTGGCGATCCTTGGTTATAGCGCGTGGGTGTTGGTGCGCTTTTTGCGAAAAAGCCGCCAAGGTGCCTGTGCCGGGTGCTCATCGAGCAAGTCATGTCCGGGCTGTGCCGCGAGTACTGTGAATGAAGATCATGTCAACATTAAGAGAAACATCTAATCCGGCTAAGCATCCCATGAAAAAAGCGTCTGCAGGTTGATCCTAACCCGCAGACGCTTTTCCTTTACACTCATAGCTCACCCTATCTAGCGATACTCTGCCAAATGCTCATTGAGCTCCCGCGTGTGCAGGTAAACTTCACGATACAGCTCATACAGGCCTTCATATCGAGCCACACGCTCGGGGTTCGGTGAATATCTCGCCGCCTCACGAAGGAAAGCTTCAGCACACGCTTGCAGCGATTCAAACCAGCCGCTACCGTATGCAGCCAGCATGGCCGCCCCCAGGGCAGGTCCCTGCTCACTCTCCAGCTTGATGATATCCGCATTGAAAATATCTGCCTGCATTTGCAGCCACGCCTCATTACGCGCCCCACCGCCGATGGAGGTGACTTCCTTCACCGTCTTGCCCGTTCCTCTGAGAATATCAATAGATTCCTTGAGCGAAAAGGTAATTCCCTCCAGCACCGACCGTGTAAAATGCGCAAGCTTATGTCCCGCGTCCATCCCGATAAAGCTGCCCCGAATAGTAGCATTCGGATGAGGGGTACGTTCGCCGACAATATAAGGCGTAAACAGCAGCCCCTGGCTACCTGGCTCCACAGAGCCGACATCCTCCAGCAGCGCATCAAAAGAAAGCCCCGGCGCAAAGGTTTCCTTAAACCAGGTTAAGCTGTACCCGGCCGCAAGTGTAACGCCCATGATATAATAAGCATCCTGCTCACTATGATTTAAAAAAATGCGCCCGGCCCTGTACATCAATATCCTTGCGCTCCTCATAGGAAAGCACAACGCCCGAGGTGCCGATGCTGCACATAGTGCGGCCTTCGCTCAAAATACCTGCGCCAATCGCACCGCATGCGTTGTCCGCTCCCCCTGCATACACCTTCGTTGCAGGCGAAAGTCCGCTCTGCTCGGCAATCTCCGGTAACAATGTACCCGCCTGGTCGAAGGATTCCACCAGCGGCGGGAACAGTGACATCGGCAGTTCAAAAGCAGCGGCAAGCTTTTGGCTCCACTGCTTTTGAGCGACATCCAGCAGCAGCGTGCCCGCCGCATCCGAATATTCCATTGCCAGCTTTCCTGTCAGACGGTATCGCACATAATCCTTCGGCAGCATAAAATGAGCTGCACGAGCCAGCACGTCCGGCTCATGCTCCTGCACCCACAGCAGCTTGGGCAGTGTGAAGCCCTCCAGCGCGCGATTGCGTGCAATGCTCAGCAGCTCTGGTCCGAGCTTTTCTTCAATGCGGCGGCATTGTGCCGTTGTACGCGTGTCATTCCACAGAATAGCCGGACGCAAAACCTGGCCTTCCTTGTCGATCAGCACAAGCCCGTGCATCTGTCCCGAAAAGCTAATGCCGTCCACGGCCTCTGCCCCGCCGATTCCGGCCTTTTCCACAAGCTCTTGCAGAGAGGCTAACGTACCACGGACCCAGTCCTCAGGATGCTGCTCACTGTACCCTGCCTTCGGCTGTTGGAGTGGATAAGACTGGGAGGTTTCCCAAGCTACCTGCCCCTTGCGGTTGACCAGTACCGTTTTGACTGCGCTGGTACCCAGATCGACGCCGATGACATAGTGTTCCTGCTCCTGTTTTAGCTTTTCCTGCATCGAAGTTCCTCCTTCCCTGTTAACGTGTAGATATTATTTGATGTATAGATTCTAATTTTAATCCGCCAAAATGTATTGATTTAATGTGGCCTTCAAATATTCCTGACGACCAGATACGTTTTTACGTGGTGCTTCGTTCGCCAGTGCATACTCAGCCAGAGAAGCAAGCGTTGCTTTTCCGGAAACGATATCTGCTCCAATGCCTTCTTTAAAGCTGCTGTAGCGCTTGTCAATAAAGTCCTCAAACACACGATCCTCAATCAGTTTGGCGGCTACCTTCAAGCCTTTCGCATACGTATCCATGCCTGCAATGTGTGCGAGGAACAGATCTTCGGGCTCAAACGATGCTCTGCGCACCTTGGCATCAAAGTTGATACCACCACGACCCAGGCCCTCGTTTTGCAGCACCTCATACATGGTCAGGGTCGCATCATACAGATCAACCGGGAATTCGTCCGTATCCCAGCCCAGCAGCAAATCTCCCTGGTTGGCATCCAGTGATCCCAGCATACCGTTAATCCGTGCCACACGTAGCTCATGATCAAAAGTATGGCCTGCCAACGTCGCATGATTAGCCTCCAGATTAAGCTTGAAATGCTGATCCAGATCATATTTTTGTAGGAAAGCAATCGTCGTTGCCGCATCAAAATCATACTGATGCTTGGTTGGCTCCTTCGGTTTAGGCTCGATCAGGAACTGAGCATCAAAGCCAATTTCACGCGCATAGTCGACAGCCATATGGAACATTCGGCCCAGGTTATCCTGTTCCAGCTTCAAATCCGTATTCAGCAGTGTTTCGTAGCCTTCGCGGCCTCCCCAGAACACATAGTTGTCTGCGCCCAAGCGCTTGCCTACTTCCAAACCCTTTTTAATCTGGGCGGCTGCATGTGCGTATACGTCCGCATTGCAGGTGGTTGCAGCTCCATGCAAATAACGAGGATGGCTAAACATGTTCGCCGTGTTCCACAGCAGCTTTTTACCCGTAGCCTTCATATGCTCCTCAATCAGGTCCACGATCGTATCCAGATTACTGTGGAATTCCTTCAGGGAAGCGCCCTCCGGGGCAATATCCACATCGTGGAAAGCGAAATAAGGCAGGTTCAGCTTATCCAGCAGCTCAAAGGCAGCTTCCACACGAGCCTTCGCCAAATCCAGCCCGGTGAATTTGGACCACGGACGCTCCGCTGTCTCTACCCCAAATGGATCAGTGCCGCCTGCAACGAGTGTATGCCAATAAGCCATGCTAAAACGCAAATGCTCCTCCATCGTTTTCCCAGCCACAACTTCCTGTGGATTATAAAATTTAAATGCAAAAGGATTATTGGATTGCTTGCCCTCAAAATTAATTTTAGATACCTGCTCGAAATAAGCCATCAATAAGTTCCTCCTTTGTAGTAATTGCTATGTCAATCGTTATAGTAACCGTTTACAAAAAAAGATTCTAGCACAGGAAAATAACTTTGTCTATTGCTTAAACTAAGTTTGTTTTTATGATATAATATCGAGAATTACACCAACAGGAAGTGAAAAGAACATGAATGTCACCGGCGATCAGGCGCTTGTCAAAAAGCTGAATAAATCCATTGTGCTGGAGCGCATCCGCCTCCATGCCCCGCTATCCCGAGCACAATTATCAAGTCAAACCGGGTTAAACAAGGCCACCGTCTCCAATCTGGTAGCAGAGCTGATCACCGAGGGACTTGTATATGAAACGGGTTTAGGTGAATCCAGTGGCGGGCGCAAGCCTTTAATGCTGCTGTTTAACAGCCGTGCTGGCTTTGTGCTTGGCATCGAGGTTAGTGTGCAGTATATCAAGGGTGCTCTGACTGATTTGGCGGGAGCCATTGAGACAGAGCTTTCCCTCCCCCTGAGACAGCATGATCCTGCCTTTGTCATGGAGCAGATTCAAAAGCTGGTTCAGGAGCTTATGCAGGTCACTCCTCCCTCCCCTCATGGTATCGTCGGCATTGGACTGGGGGTGCCGGGTATGGTGGATGAATCAGGAATGGTTTTGTTCGCACCCAATCTGGGCTGGGAAGAGGTCCCTCTGCGGCAGCAGCTTGAGACTGCGCTTGACCTTCCCGTCATCGTGGATAACGAGGCCAACGTCGGTGCGCAGGGCGAGCTGTACTATGGTATGGACGGCGAGCATCGACAGCTGGTACGGGATCTGGTCTACATCAGTGCAGGGTCCGGGATCGGAGCAGGGATTATCATTGACGGCAAGCCGTATCAAGGAGCCTGGGGGTACGCCGGAGAGACAGGTCATATGACCATTGACTGGAATGGACGGCTCTGCTCCTGCGGCAGCCGGGGCTGTTGGGAGCTGTATGCTTCGGAAAAAGCATATACGGCATCCACTTTCAAGCTGCCCGCACGCAGTACAGCGGAATTACTGCCGTTCGCCCGGCAAGGTGACGCGGATACGTTAAGCGTCTTTCATGATATCGGGCGATATTTGGGTGTGGGCATTACCAACATTGTAAATAGTCTCAACCCCGGAATGCTTATTATTGGCGGTCCACTCGCGGAAGCCAGACCATGGCTGGAAGAGAGTATGCGTGAGGTGATTGATGAACGTGCCCTGCCCTATCATCGTCGGCAATTGCAAATCCGTTTTTCCACGCTGGGCAGCCGTTCGACCATGTTGGGCGCTGCCTATGCAGCGACAGCCCCTTTCCTCGGGCGTGTACGGGTATCTCTGTAAAAAAAGGGCGTACAGGAACATTAAAAGCTCCTATACGCCCTTTTATTTTGATTATTCCCCAGTTGATTAAGCGTTCAACACTTTTTCAAACTTGGTTTTGTTCATACCGGAAATACGTTCTTCCCCGATCAAAGTCAACGGAACGGCACGAATGCCCATATCCCAAACCTCTTGTGCGAACGCTTCATTTGTTTCAATGTTGCGTTCTTCGTACTCTACGCCTTTTTCGCTCAAATAGCTTTTGACTTGACGGCAATGCGGGCAGTTTGTAGATGTGTATACAATTGCTTTTTCCATGATAGATCACCTCATCAATTATTGTTGTAAATAATATATTTATTCATACTTGTAACGAAATATTACAGAGCCAATGCGCTGTGCTCCAGGCTTTCGATATACTTCTCGCTGTCCATAGCGGCCATGCAGCCGCTGCCTGCTGCTGTAATCGCTTGTCTGTAGCGTGTATCCTGTACGTCGCCACAAGCGAATACCCCGGGTACGTTCGTTTCGGAAGTACCAGGATTTACGACGATATAACCGTTCGCATCGGTTGTAATTTGACCCTCGAGGAAGCCTGTGTTCGGATGGTGACCGATGGCCACGAATACACCGCTAACCGTAATGATTTCTTCTTCGCCTGTAGCATTGTTCAGTACCTTTAAGCCGGTTACTCCGTTCTCGTCAGCAATCACTTCTACAGGAGTACGATTGAGCGCCCACTCAATTTTACTGTTGGCACGAGCACGATCCTGCATAATTTTGGAGGCGCGCAGTTCTTCACGGCGATGTATCAACGTTACTTTGGAGGCAAAACGTGTCAGGAAGTTAGCTTCCTCCAGCGCGGAATCCCCACCACCGATGACCACAATTTCCTTGCCACGGAAAAAGAATCCGTCACAGGTCGCGCAAGTGCTCACGCCGCGTCCGATGTTATCCTGTTCGCCGGGAATCCCCAGGTATTTTGCAGTTGCGCCTGTGGAAATGATCAGCGTGTCGGTAACCAATTCACCCAAACCCTCTACATCCAATGTAAAAGGACGAGCGGTTGTATCGACCTTGTTCACCCAGCCTGTACGGAATTCAGCACCAAAACGCTCCGCTTGCTTACGCATATTGTCCATCAAATCGGGTCCCATGATTCCTTCCGGAAAACCTGGGAAGTTTTCGACCTCAGTAGTCGTGGTCAATTGTCCGCCTGGCTGTGGTCCTTCGATCACCAGTGGGTTCATGTTGGCACGTGCCAGATAGATCGCAGCGGTCAGACCGGCAGGGCCGGTACCTATAATAATGGACTTGTACATATCTTGGTTCCTCCTAAAATATCATATAGTATTATATAGCGAGTTTTCGTTACCGGGCGCTGGGCTACTGCATATACTCTAAAATCAGTTCTTCCAGCAGCCTATCCAAAATGTGGACACCCGGCTGATGTAAAAATGAATCCCTTGTTTAATAACATCCTATGACTTTAGACTGATTCTAAATCCTAATTTCATTATGCGGAAATAACTGTAAACAGTCAAATGAAGTTTTCATGAAGCGACGCTGGAAGATTAATCAGGTATGGAGCGGTTATCCCGATTATGAATGACGTTTTGTAGGCAGTCTGATTTCCGCCCTGTCCACCGGACTCGGCGCCGTGCCCATATTATTTATGCGCAATATTACCCATCGACTTCGCGATGTTTTGCTGGCTTATGCCGCAGGAATCATGACCTCTGCATCCGTGTATAACCTGATTCCCGAAGCCATCCGGCATTCCAATTGGTTTGTGCTGTCTGCCGGCATTTTGCTCGGCTGTCTCAGGGCTTTCCGTCGGAGTCAGCTACGCGAGTGAAACCCAAAATCTCGGCAATTTGATCGCCTTTTCCATCGGCCTGCAAAATGCCCCGGAGGGCTTTATCGTAGCCTTATTTCTCGTGAATCAAAACATCGGTCGTTTCAAGGCATTAGGCATTGCCACCCTCACCGGAGCTGTGGAAATCATTACGAGTCTGGTCGGATTTTATTTGAGCAGCTGGGTCAACGGACTGGTCCCTTACGGCTTAGCTTTTGCCGCCGGAGCTATGATGTTTATCGTCTACAAGGAGCTGATCCTGAAAGTCACGGGGACGGCAATCAGCGGATCGCCACATTCTCTTTTATTCTCGGCTTGATTACGATGATTGGGCTGACCGAATGGCTATAGCCGGAAACACAAAAAGACTGCCTTCTGCCTGTAAACCAGACAGTAAAGCAGCCTTTTTGGCGTGTTCAATGGAGAACCCTCATTTTTTCCGGTTCATGGAGCGCAATGCCTCACGATACTGCTCGTCCTCGCTTTTCAGAGCCTCATTCTCCCCATGGGTCATTGGAGAGCGTCCATCCTCTTCCTTGCCCTTTCCAGCAAATCCGCGTAAAGCAGCTCGGTAATCCTGATCATCGTAAGTAGCCTGGTGTGTATCTGGGTTACCAGCTAGATTAGTAGCATGTTGATCTTCACGCTCCCTTTCCACCTTCACATCCGTATGTTTACCAGGCACCTTGTGATGTTCCTCGACATGATGTTGTTCGCTGGCATCAACAGCCTTATGCTGTGCCTCTCGCGTATGATCCGGCAACTCTCGTACCTCAGGCTCCACCTGCACAGGATAAGGACGTTTGCTTCTTTGCCGTGAATCCTCATCGGCTTGGCGAGCCTTGGGAGGGGACTTGCGCGCCATCTTCGTATTAAATACCAGCAAAAAGATAAGGGCAACCGCAGCTACTCCGATAAAAGCAATGGTCATGGGCGGCCTCCTATTCTTTTGCAGCGTTACGGTACCGTCCCGCCATCTCAGCGACCCGTTTGCCCAGAGAGCGACCTAATGCAAGATCATCACCTGTTGGAAAATTTGGTGGCCCATTCGGGTCTGTCTCCACCGGACAGGTTATCCCCACGCCATAATAAGAGCCGTAAAGTGCATTTTCCGTAACATTGGCGGGCAGTCCTACAATAATCATGCCTTGATGAAGCATCGGGGTGATCAGATTGAGAAGTGTTGATTCCAGGCCGCCATGAACCGTAGCGGTTGTGCAGAACACCGCACCGATTTTATCCACCAGCTTGCCCTGCGCCCACAGATACCCTAGCTTATCAATCCAGCTTTTCAGACCGCTGCTGATTGTGCCAAAATGGCCCGGGCATCCCCATATGATCGCGTCTACACTCCCCAGTTCTTTCACATCGGCCTCTTTCACATGCTTTAGCAGTACTTCCGTATTCTCCTGGCGTGCGCCTTCTGCGATCGAACGAGCCAGACGCTCGGTATGCCCATTTTCACTGTCATATACAATCATGATTCTGGTTGTCATTATGCGCCTCATCCTTTGTCTGCAAAATCATCCTTTTCGCATGCGCTCTTATCTTCTCCCAAAATCCATCTGAATATTATGAAACATATGGCGCATACTTTGAAAATCCAAGAACTAGGGAGGCATGCAATATGAATTCACGCGCCATATTAGTCAACCTGCTGGTTATTATCATTATTCTGGCAGGAGGCGGAGCCGCCGCCTATTACTACAATCAATCCGCCAACTACATAAAGACCGACAATGCTCAAGTGAGCGGACAAGCGGTTACCGTTGCCTCTTCAGGCGCGGGCAAGCTCACAGGCTGGAATGCCGAGGTTGGCAAAACCTACACCGCCGGAAGTACACTCGGTACGGTAGAGGGAGGCGGAAGCCGGATTAGCATCACCATTCCAACCGATGGTACCATTGTGCAGCAATCGGCGGTTAACAACTCGATTGTTGGGGTAGGTACACCTTTGGCAAAGGCTTTTGATCTAAACAACTTATGGATTACCGCCAATATAGATGAAACAGCTGTAAGGGATCTTCAAGTTGGACAGACCGTGGATGTATATATTGATGCATACCCGGATACGTCCCTTACTGGCAAGCTCGAAAAGATCGGTCTGGCGACCGCATCGACTTTTTCACTACTGCCCACTTCCAATACCACTGCCAACTACACCAAAGTGACACAGGTCGTGCCTGTCAACATATCCATTCAAGGCTATAAAGGGTTAGGGATTATCCCGGGGATGAGTGCAACCATCAGAGTTCACAAGTAGGAGGCTGTCATGGATCAAAAAATGTCCGTCGGGCGCATTCTGTCCGTACTGTTGTTAGGCGCCTTCATTTCGATTTTGAATCAAACGCTGCTAAACGTGGCCATCCCACACCTGATGAATGATTTTAATGTGTCGGCTACTACCGTTCAGTGGCTATCCACCGGGTATATGCTGACGAACGGGATTCTGATTCCAATCACCGCTTTCCTGATTGAGTCATTCGGAACCCGTGCGCTTTTTATCTCCGCGATGGGGTTGTTCACCGCCGGGTCTGTCGTCTGCGCTGCCAGTACCGGCTTTGCCCCCATGCTGGTCGGACGTGTCATTCAGGCCAGCGGAGCGGGCATCATCATGCCTGTGGTCATGAACGTATTCCTGACGGTGTTCCCCCCGGAAAAACGTGGTGCCGCCATGGGTACGATGGGTATCGCTATGATGTTTGCCCCGGCGGTCGGACCAACTTTATCCGGCTGGATCGTGGAGCACTATAGCTGGAGGCTGCTATTTTTGCTCGTTATTCCGCTGGCGATCATTGATATTCTGTTCGCCGTACGCTGGCTCAAAAATGTGTCCAAGCTAACGAAGCCGCAGTTTGACCTGCTGGGGACTATTTTTTCCACCCTTGGCTTCGGCCTTCTGTTGTATGGCTTTAGTTCCGCCGGGGACAAGGGCTGGAGCAGCAACATCGTCGTACTTTCCCTCGCTGCCGGGATCGTGTTTATTCTATTTTTTGTCGTGCGTGAGTTGAACATGATACAGCCCATGCTGGAGTTCCGTGTGTTTAAATATGATATTTTCACAGTATCAACGCTGGTTGGGGCTACGGTCAATATGACGATGTTCGGCGGGATGCTGCTACTACCGATCTATCTGCAAAATATACGCGGTTTTACGCCGCTGCAATCTGGTCTGCTACTGCTTCCGGGTGCGTTGCTGATGGGTGTAATGTCACCGATATCGGGGGCCATTTTCGACCGAATTGGCGCAAGGCCGTTGGCGATTGTCGGACTGATCATTACAGCAGTGACGACATGGGAATTCAGTCTGCTGACCGATGCGACCACCTACGGGCACATTATGGTCATCTATACGATTCGCAGCTTTGGTATGTCCTTGCTGATGATGTCCGTACAGACGGAGGGACTAAATCAGCTTCCTCCCCATCTCGGCAGCCACGGCACAGCCATGTCCAATACGGTGCGGCAAATTGCTGGCTCCATTGGTACCGCTTGGCTTATTACTGTAATGAGCAGTCGGACTACGATTCATTTGGCGGATTATGCGAATGTGGCTACTACAGCCAATGCCTCCGTAGCGGAAGGGGTATCACAGCTGGGACAAACCCTTGCGCAAACGGCAGGCGTTTCGGCGGAAACCGGCTCAGCGCTGGCACTACAGCAGGTATACCGAAGTGCCGTTACAGAATCGACGATCCATGGCATTAATGATGCCTTTATCATTGCCACAGGAATTGCGTTAGCAGGGCTTGTTTTCTCCCTGTTCTTGCGCCGCTCTACACCACGCCGAAGATAGCGTGCAGTACCTGGGCGAGCCAGATGTCTGAGATGGACAGAAGGAGCATTCACCCCTTGGATTTTAAGAGGGTGGAATGCTCCTTCTTGTTGGTCATCGTGTGATTTATTAGCTTATGAACGCAGCAAGCGCAAGCCGTTCAAAATAACAAGTATTGTGCTGCCCTCATGCCCAATAACACCAAATGGCAGGGCTATATTCTGCACAAAGTTGCTAACCACTAGCAGCAGAATGACACTTACGGCGAAGATCATATTTTGCTTGACCACCCGCTGCGCCTTGCGCGCCAGCGCTATCGTCGGCGCAATCTCTTCAATTCCGTCGTTCATCAGCACGACGTCTGCAACCTCCAGCGCGGCTCCGCTGCCGTGCATACCCATGCCTAGTCCGACGGTTGCCGCGGTCAACGCCGGAGCATCATTTACACCGTCGCCAACCATAACGACATGCCCATACTGCTCCCGCAGCATGCGAATATGGCTGACTTTGTCCTCCGGCATCAAGCCGGCATATACGGCGTCGACACCGGCCTGCGCTGCGATCACGGCGGCGGTTTCTGGCCGGTCTCCTGTAAGCATGACGACCCGGATGCCCTGTGCCTGCAGGCGTTTCACGGACTCCTGCGCCTGTGGACGCAGCTCGTCACGTAGTGCCAGCATCCCGGCAATCCGGTCATCCGCGAGGATGATGGATACGGTTTTGCCCTCAGCCTCCAGTCGGGCGCGAGTCTCTATCCACTCCGGCTCTGCCAGAGGACCAGATTCATCCAGCACATTTGTGCGACCGATTTTCCACTTCACTCCGCCGATGATGCCCTCCATCCCCCATCCGGTGATTGCCTGTACCTGCTCGGCTGCGAGAGGCTCTCTCGATCCGAGCTCGGCTTCGGCTTTGGCTACAATCGCCCGGGCCAGCGGATGCAAAGAATAGCTTTCGATCGTGGCGACAATGTGCACAAGCTCATCCGTATCGTAGTCTGAGGCGGTAATCCAATCGGTGACGACTGGCGTTCCCATCGTTAACGTGCCTGTTTTGTCAAAAGCAACAACAGAAGTCAATGCCATATTTTCCACATGCGCGCCACCTTTAAATAGGATACCCCGGCGGGCACGGTTGGAAATGGCCGACAGCATCACTGGCATGATGGAAGATACGAGGGCACATGGCGAGGCAACAACGAGAAACACCATCGCCTTGTAAAAGGCTGCTGCCCACGTCCAGCCTAATACGATGGGCGCACCTGCAATGACAATCAGCGTGACAACAACTACAATTCGGGCATACACCGACTCAAATGTTTTGATAAACCGCTGGGAATCTGGAACCTCGGTCTGGGCTTCTTCTACCATACGAATAATTTTTGAAAATAAAGTGTCTTCAGAGGACTGGCTAACCTCTACGTACAGCACGCCTTCCCCATTAATGGTGCCCGCATATACCTCGTCACCCGCCACCTTATTCACCGGAACGGATTCCCCGGTAATGGATGCCTGGTTTACCGCCGACATGCCCTTGGAAATTCGGCCGTCTGCTGGTATCAGCTCGCCCGGCTTCACCAGCAGCAGGTCACCTGGCAGCAGCTGCTCAATGCCGACAGTTTCTGTCCCCTCGGAGGACAAACGCAAGGCCGTCTCCGGCTTCAGAGCCATCAGCTCGGAAATATCCTTGCTGCTGCGCTCGGTTGTATAGCTCTCCAAAGCACCGCTGAGTGCAAAAATGAAAATCAGCATGGCTCCTTCATTCCAATAGCCAATGGTCGCAGCTCCCAGAGACGCTGCAATCATAAGCAGATTAACATCCAGATCACGTTCTCGGATCAGTGTTTCGATCCCTTCTCTGGCCTTGGACCATCCCCCCAAAGCATAGGACACCACATACAGAATGACCGATAGCCATTGCGACCAATGCGAAATGCCCCATGCCATCAGCATCAGCATTCCGCTGCCCAGGGCAGCCTGCATCTCCTTGTTTTTCAGCATGCTTTTAAGCTGAAACTGTGGCTTGCGATTCGGGCCGGGTCGTCCGCTGCCACTGTTTTTTGAACGTATTTGATCAGAAGGTGATAGTGTCTTTTGAATTTGTTGTACAGCTTGCATCATGTCACGTTCCTTTCCATATTTGTTATTTGTGCCTGCATTTCATTGAGAATGATATCCATTGTTAAGGGCCTTAAAATAGCACATGCTGCTTCGGGAAGCCCGAAGCAGCATGTTTGGCAATGAGAATGATAATCATTTTTGCATTAATACAATTATTTTGGTTTAGTGAAACTTTTGCTTTATTATATACCCTTCTTTTCTTGTTGTAAACCCGTAATGGCTCAAATAAAAAAAGAATACCCGCGGCGACAACGCAGGTATTCTTTGTATTTTAAAGCAGTCATTGCTGTGCATTTTTGTGTAAAACGTCGGGAAACTGTTGTTGCTCTGCGTATTGCAAAAGTTTATAACGTGCAGCCGCCAGACGTGCCTTGGAGACTGCTTCGTCTGGACAAATGATACCCGTCAAACCGCTTCCCCAAATCGTATTTCCATCCAGAGACTGGCGAATCTCATCTAACGCCACCCAGATGGAAAGCTCTGGCTTTACACGCCGGATAGCATCTGTTATGCATTTTATCGTAGCATCAGCATTCATATGACCATCAGCGCAAGCTGGATTTAGCCGGTCCTCAGTCTCACTGCTATCGGATGGAATCGGTGCCACATTCAAAATCATCATATCGGCAAAACGTGTCATATCTGCGGCTTGAGTCGCCTGCTTGATCTGTTTCGCTTTCACTTCTGGCATATTATTGGCACTGGCGAACTCCCCGGAACGTACGCCCTGCCCGTTCCATGGGAGGCTTACGTCAGGCGTTAAAGGCGCATCAACTGTCAAAAGCACGCCTACCCGATATGGAATGCACCGCAAACGTCCACATAAGGTTTGCTCCGCAACACCATCAATCCAGTCTCGGGTTGCCCGGAATTGATTAGCATCAGCCGGATTGCGTACTATAATCTCCAGCTGTGGTTCTCCCCCTTGGCGTACGTTTCGCAACGCTGCACGCAGCAATGCCTCCAATTGCATATCCTGCAGGCTTCCAATCCCTACTACGTTGGTTTGTTCGAGCAGGGCTATCGTGAGCGGTGATCCGTTGAGAGCCTCCAACAGGCCTTCATACTCTGTTTCAAGCAGGCCGATGATTCTCCGGGACAAATGCTCACACAATCCTGGCAAGCCAGAAGCCTGATTAAAGCTTTTGTAAATGTCTGATGCACAGGCACCGGGAATAAGGATGGGATTGGGCTTCCCGTCAGGGACATACCCCATCTGCCCAGACTCTGCGGCATCCAGGTAGGCATAGCATAATTCCGCTACACGGCTAGGTGTCTGTGACAAGGGGCCGTGCAGAAGGCAGTAGCCGTCAAGACTTTCTACTTCCAGTCTGGATGCTGGCTCTGTACCTATACGACTGACATTTGCAGAAGCATCCGCATAAATTCGTATAGGCGTGCGTCTGTATTCATCGCTCCATTTTAATAGTGAATCTATCGCTTCCCTGCCGTAGGTGTTCCCCTTATTCAGCGTGATTTCTTCAAGTAACTCCGGGTTCGCAGCCAGCAATGCCTCTTCCCGACTGATTAGGCCCTGATCGGCTAAATTGACCAGCCAGTTCAGCGGATCTGCCTCCTGCGAAGCAGAGATTTCATTGTACCCTGCCATAAACGAATTGACGATCAGCCTTCGCGCAGCAGCCTTGCTACCCGACCCTTGATCCTCGCGATCCCGGCTGTTTTGGCTGTCCAGCAGCTCTGCGAATACATGCATCAGTTTAGCCTCCATGCTACTAATCCATCCTTTCTTCCATCAGCAAGTTGGCACACACGAATTCGAGTAAACCACCCAAAAAAGAGAGCGTTTACTCATTAATGGGCAAGCCAATTTCACATGGACCTTACCTGTAAAGTCCCTACCTTAACGTATTAGGTAAACCCTGCTTTTATACATCTCTACACAACGAGCAGAAATCTTAAAACCCCCTCCATTACTGCCAACAGCAAGCTCCATTCGAAACGTGCTGGTTATAAAAAAACACCCCCGGATTTCACAGGATGCATACATCCAATGTTAGTCCGGAAGTGTTCATTTTTTACTTGTAAGTTTTATTCGTAAGAGCGGGCCTTCAATACACGCATCACATTCAATACGGCCAGTAGTGTTACACCTACATCGGAAAATACAGCCTCCCACATGGTAGCAATACCAAACGCGCCCAACGTGAGAAATACCGCTTTGACACCCAACGCAAATATAATATTTTGCCATACGATACGACGCGTACGCTTGGCGATATGAATCGCCGTAACCAATCTTGAGGGCTCATCGTTCATAATTACGATATCTGCTGCCTCAATCGCAGCATCCGAACCCAAACCGCCCATCGCTACACCTACGTCTGCCAGTGCCAGCACAGGGGTATCATTAATGCCATCGCCCACAAATAAAACCTTGTCGCTCGTTTTCTTAGTTGCAGACAGCTGCTCAATCGCTTCTGCTTTATCCTGAGGCAACAGCTCTGCCCGTACTTCATCCAGACCCAGCTGGCGTCCTATAGCCTCAGCAACCGTCCGATTGTCACCCGTTAGCATGATCGTTTTCACCACACCCAGCTTTTTCAGCGAAGCAATCGTCCTCGCTGCGTCCTCCTTGACCTCATCCGAGATCAGAATGCATCCGGCATAAACTTTATCTACGGCTACATGAACGACCGTTCCTTCATCCAACGTCCCTGCCTGCTGTGCTGCGTCAAAAGCAACATGCTCCCGCTCCATCAGCTTCGCATTCCCGGCCAACACCAGACGACCATCAATCTGTGCTTGAATCCCGTGACCGGATATTTCACTATACTGCTGAACCCGCTCTGTCAGAAGCTCTTTGCCATAGGATTCACGCAGAGATGCTGCGATAGGATGCGTGGAGTGCAGCTCCGCCAATGCGGCGGTTTCCAGCAGACTTTCCTTCGTAAAGGCTTCGGCAGGATAAATCCCTGTTACGCGGAAAACACCTTTGGTGAGCGTGCCTGTTTTATCAAAAACAGCGTACTTTACATCATTCAGAGCCTCAAGATAGTTCCCGCCCTTGATCAGCACACCTGAACGTGACGCTGCCCCGATTCCGCCAAAGAAACCCAGCGGAATAGATACCACCAGCGCACATGGACAAGAAATGACGAGGAAAACAAGCGCGCGGTATATCCAATCAGCAAACTGTGCACCCGGTACAACAAGCGGCGGAACGACCGCCAGCAGCAGTGCGACGATAACCACAACAGGGGTGTAGTATCGGGAAAACTTGGTGATAAATTTTTCAGTCGGCGCTTTCTTGGCGCTCGCATTTTGCACAAGCTCCAAAATTTTAGAGACTGTGGATTCGCCAAATTCCTTGCCGACCTCTACAGTCAAAAACCCGTTCGTATTTATAAAACCGCTCAATACGCTGCTTCCCGGCTCAACGGTACGAGGCACAGATTCACCTGTCAACGCCGAGGTATCCACATGCGATTCACCGTCTACAACCTTACCATCCAGCGGAATCTTCTCGCCCGGCTTAATCACGATCAAATCACCTATGCGCACGTCCTCTGGCGAAACCCTCCGTACAGAGCCAGCCGTCTTCAGGTTGGCATAGTCTGGTCGAATATCCATCAGATCACCGATGGATTTGCGCGAACGGTTGACAGCAACGCCTTGAAACAGCTCTCCGATCTGATAAAAGAACATGACGGCTACGCCCTCAGGGTATTCTCCAATCGCAAATGCGCCTACCGTAGCCAGTGTCATCAGGAAATATTCGTCAAAGGCCATTCCCCGCACCAGACTGCGCGCAGCCTGTAGGACAACATCGCCGCCAACGATGATATATGCCAGCAAAAACAGAGCCAGCTTGCCCACACCCTCCACGGGCAACCACCAGGCAACAGCAGCAATGACTGCACCGGCAGCCAAGCGTGTAATCATAGGGCGCATACCTTCCGTACCATGATCATGGGTATGCCCGGCGTGGTTGTCATCTCCATGCGAATGCGAATGAGAATGAGTGGCATGACTATGACCATCCGCTGTGTGGTGATCATGAGGCGCGTGTGCATGTTTACCATCTGCATGATCCTTATGGTCATGACCAGCATGCGAGTGATGATGTTCAGCATGCTCATGACCACCGCATGCGCAGTCCGCTGTACTTCCTGCCTGCGCTGTGCCAGCCTCACTTCGACTGTCTTCACGCAAGCGTCCCCGGGCATTTTTGACAATCATCCGTATGTGCGGCTCCAGTCTGTAAACCTTGCGTTCCGTTTGACGAAGAACCTCTTCTTTTTGGTCCGAGCTTGCGGTCAGCGTCAATGTTTTCGTAACAAAATTGACCGAGCAATCAAGAACACCTTCTATTTTACTGACTCCATTTTCAATCTTTAGAGCACAGTTGGCGCAATCCAAGCCTTCCAAAACCCATTCGTGACGTTCCGTTCTTTTCAGAGCATCCATATCATTGGCCTCCTGATAACTATATATGAGCACTTGTTCATATATTATTTGTTAAGGCCATTATATTCAGAATTAGGGGCAGAAGTCAATGATAATAGCCCTTTTTACCAAAAAAATCATTTTCAACGGACAAGCACCAAAAGAGCGCCAACCCTTGGCGCCCTGCTGTTTATTTATTCAAAAAACTATTGATGTGAAATGTGCTGGTGGGTTTGCAAAAAGATCTGCTCCACATGATTATCATCCAGCGAATAAAACACCGTCTTGCCTTCCTTGCGCCGTTTGACAATACGCAGGTTGCGTAAGTAACGAAGCTGATGGGATACCGCAGATTGGCCCATGTTCAACACCTGAGTCAGATCATGGACACACAGTTCCTTTTGAGCCAGGGCGTATATTAGCTTAATCCGTGTCGGATCGCCCAGTGCTTTGAACAACTCCGACATTTTGTATGCGATGGAATCCTCAACAAGGGAAGATTTTATGCGCTCAATTTCTTGGTCTGAACCGTGACAAGCCGGCTCGCAATCCAAAGCTTCCGTTTCAGAATTCATCCTTTTCACCCCATGTGTTTCGACTTGATGCTCCTATTATAGCAAATTCGTAGAATTTACGAATAGCTTATATTACAGCTTGCCCTGTAACAGAGAAATTTCAAGCTTAATTCAACGATTTCAAAACTTCATCACTGTAAGGGATAATTGCTTCTATCTGTTGATCCCGCAGCTTGACCGCAAACGCCGGGTCTACCAGTAAAGCCCGCCCAACCGCGATCAGATCAACCTCTTCTCGCTCTACTAGCCCAACAAGCTGTTCTAGTCTCGCCTCAACGCTATTTGATTTATTGCTCTCACTATGATGAGATTTTTCCAGCTCACTCAAAAACGCCTTCTCCAAGCCAATGGAGCCTACAGTAATAACGGGCTTGCCTGTTAGCTTTTTGGTCCATGCTGCTAAAGTTAGATCAGAACCCTCAAACTCCGGTTCCCAGAAACGGCGGCTTGAGCAGTGGAATACATCTACCCCGGCCTTCACTAATGGAGCCAAAAACTGTTCAAGCTCCTGCGGTGTCTGTGCCAGCTTTTCTCCATAATGGTACATCTTCCACTGAGAAAATCGCAGTACAATCGGAAAATCCGGGCCCACTGCTCGGCGACAGGCCTCAATGACCTCTACCGCAAACCGGGTACGCTGAACCAAATTGCCTCCGTATTGATCTGTACGCTTATTCGTTTTGTCCCAGAAAAACTGATCAATTAAATAGCCGTGTGCTCCATGAAGCTCAATGCCGTCGAAGCCGATCCGTTTTGCATCTGCTGCCGCCTGGGCATAGGCTGTGATGATATCAGCAATCTCGGTCTCGGTCAACGGCTCAACTACCTTTTCACCGGCAGGAGAAATACCGGACGGGCCGACAGGCAATGCCTCGGGATTCGGTTGGTTATCCGCACCTATTTGGCGAGCTGTACCCACATGCCAGAGCTGCGGTATAATCTTGCCACCTGCCGCATGAACCTCCTCTACAACCTTCGCCCATCCCTTTAATCCCTCACCATAAAAGTTAGGAATACTCGTGTGCTCTACGGCTGATGGATGATTAATCGCAGTTCCCTCGGTAACAATCAAGCCCACTGCATTCTCCGCACGATGACGATAATACGCAGCAACCTCAGGGCCGGGAACACCTTGAGGGGAAAAATTCCGTGTCATTGGAGCCATAACAATCCGGTTGGGAAGAGATAAATTCCCTGCCTTAAAGGGCGCAAACAATAATTCGGTATTCATTACTTTGTTCCTCCGCTCTCCATTAGTATTATCGTTTTTAAACTTCTGCTATACAATTTTATTCTACACATATACAAACTAGAGTTCAAGAAGCCACAGTTATATGTCCCGACATGTTTTACACAAAAAAAAGGAATCGGCTTAAAGCCGATCCCTCTTTTATACGGTGCTGCTTACACCATTCTATTAGTGTGCCACCATATTGTATTCCATAATCCATACGGAACCACCAACAATGGTCAACAGG
Source organism: Paenibacillus sp. 1-18 (assembly GCF_000520755.1). Taxonomy (NCBI): domain Bacteria; kingdom Bacillati; phylum Bacillota; class Bacilli; order Caryophanales; family Paenibacillaceae; genus Paenibacillus; species Paenibacillus sp. 1-18. The sequence continues at coordinate 35,398 of NZ_ASSB01000244.1, read as the reverse complement.
ATAACTACACCAAAAATCAAAGTCATGACATTCCAGCGTGGTCCATTGCTCTCACGGATGTGCATGAAGAAAAATAGCTGAACCAGAAATTGCAGCACTGCCGTGGCCAAAATAACGACCAAGGTTGAAGTACGGCTCAACATATGATTCATAACCACACCGAGAGGAATGATGGTCAGTACGATGGACAGAATGAACCCGATAACATAGGATTTCACTGAACCGTGAGAATCATCATGACCATGCGAACCTGCTCCTGATTGATGCTGTGCCATCTACATCACCCCCATCAAATAAACGACTGACAGCAAGAAAATCCAGACAGCGTCCAAAAAGTGCCAGTATAAGCTCAGTGCTGAGACTTTACCCTTCGTTTCAGGAGTAAGCCCGCGCTTTTTCACCTGCAACATAAGCCCGATCATCCACACCAGACCCAAGGAAACGTGAAGTCCATGTGTACCGACCAGAGTGAAGAATGCCGACAGGAATGCACTGGTTCCATAATTGGCTCCTTCGTGTACCAATTCAACAAACTCGTAAACTTCAAAACCGATAAAACCAAGACCCAGGATCGCCGTCACGATTAACCAGCTGATTAATCCCTTCAGGCTTCCCTTGTTCATGGCCAACACGGCCAGACCACTTGTAAAGCTGCTTGTAAGCAAGAGGAACGTTTCAATAATAACGCCCGTCATGTTAAACAGCTCTGCGCCCCCCGGTCCTCCGGCTGTATTGTTCCGAAGGACGACGAAGGTAGCAAACAAGGTACTGAACAGGATCACGTCCGTTACGAGGAAGATCCAAAAACCAAGCATCTTCAATTCTTGCGGATCGTGATGTCCGTGGTCATGATCATGGCTTTGATGTGCTGCTGCTTGTGCCATTATACAGACCCCCTTATTGCGGCTTCCGTGCGTTTAACTTCATCCGCAGGGATATAGTAGTCGCCATCATAGGAGAAGAACGAACGGCAAATCATACAAATTGCCACACCGATCAGCCCTGGAATATAGAAGAACGACCAACCGAATACGAATCCGAAGCCTGCGATGAAAAAGAATACCGCCATAATGAACGGAATCGCCGAGTTTTTCGGCATATGAATTGCTTCAATTGGCGGTTGCTTTCTGAAAATACCTTTTGCACGTTTATCTTTCTCTGCCCACCAGTCGTCACGTTCTTCCACTTGCGGGATGGTAGCAAAATTGTATTCCGGTGCAGGTGAAGGAATCGACCATTCGAGCGTATGGCCACCCCATGGGTCGCCTGTTGTATCCTTCAGCTTACGGAAATTCTTGATACCCAGCAGAATTTGGAGAACCTGGAATAAGAAACCAATCCCCATCAGGAAGGCCCCAATGGTTGAAACAAAGTTAAGCGGCTGCCAGCCAGTATCCCAGCCGTAAGTGCTCAGACGACGTGTCATACCCATTAAACCAAGGGAATATTGCGGAATGAAGCATACATAGAAACCGATGTTCCAGAACCAGAAAGCCCATTTGCCAGGCGTTTCAGGCAGCGTAAAGCCGAACATTTTAGGCCACCAATAGTACAGACCAGCCAGATAACCGAACACTACACCGCCAATCAGAGCGGAGTGAAAGTGAGCGATCAGGAAGTAACTGTTATGGAACTGGAAGTCAGCAGGCGCTACAGACAACATGACGCCCGTCAAACCTGCAATCAGGAAGTTCGGAATAAATGCGATAGACCACATCATCGGAGTTTTAAATTCGATTTTCCCCCGATACATCGTGAACAGCCAGTTAAACACCTTAACCCCTGTTGGGATTGCGATAACCATCGTGGAAATCGCAAAGAATGCATTCACATCTGCACCTGATCCCATCGTGAAGAAGTGATGCGCCCAGGTGAAGAAGGACAAGATCGCAATAATGAACATAGCGTAAACCATGGATTTGTAGCCAAACAATTTCTTTTTCGAGAATACACTGATGACCTCGGAATAAATACCGAAAGCAGGCAATACTACGATGTATACCTCAGGGTGACCCCACATCCAAATCAGGTTGATATACATCATCGGGTTGCCGCCAAGGTCAAGGGTAAAGAAGTGTCCTCCTCCGAAGCGATCAAGGAATAGCAAAGCCAAAGTAACCGTCAGAATCGGAAACGCGAAAATGATAATAACACATGATGAAAATACGGACCACGTAAAGACAGGCATTTTCATCCAAGTCATACCAGGTGCGCGCATTTTAATAATGGTAACAATAAAGTTGATCCCTGTAGCCAATGAACCTATACCGGAAATCTGAATACCCCAGATATAAAAGTTCTCGCCAACGCCGGGACTAAATTGCAGCTCAGAAAGCGGCGGGTAGCTCAACCAACCTGCATCCGGCGAACCGCCAATGACGAAGGACAGGTTGAACAGCATCGCTCCCATAAAGAAAAGCCAGAAGCTTAGTGCGTTCAGGAAAGGGAACGCCACATCGCGTGCACCAATTTGCAGAGGTACCGCGATATTAAACAAACCAAACATCAAAGGCATCGCCATAAACAAGATCATGATCGTGCCGTGTGTTGTAAAGATCTGATTGTAATGCTCAGGATGCAGCAGTGTAACATCCGGTGTAGCAAGCTGAATACGCATCAATAATGCATCCACGCCTCCGCGGAATAACATCAAGATGGACGCGAGGATATACATGATACCGACTTTTTTATGGTCAACGGTAGTCAACCAGTTTTTCCAAAGCCAGCCCCATTTTTTGAAATAAGTGAGCACAAACACGATCCCGATCGTCGCAAGAGCGATAGAAACGTCCGCTCCATAAATCATCGGATCTCCAGTAATGAAGAAAGTGGATGCAAACTCTTTTATTTTCTCAAGCATTGGGGGCCTCCTTCCCTATAATCATTTAATTGTGTCCGCTCATATTCATATGACTCATGTCCATTGCACTTTTATCCTCTGTGCCAGACTTGGAAGAATCTTCAGTGGACGCTCCTTCGCCATGTCCTGCATGCGGGTTAGAAGCACCGTCTACTACATACTTAGTTACGATGTCCTGGAACAATCCGTCTGGAATTGAAGAATACTCATCAGGCTGGGATAAACCTGGTTTTGCAAGTGCCAAATAGCCGTCCTTGGTCAACGGTTTGGACTGTTTCTTGATGTCAGCGACCCAGTTTTTATACTCTTCATCCGACTGGACTTCCACATTAAATCGCATTTGTCCAAAATGCTCACCGCTAAAGTTTGCACCCGAGCCAAAGTAAGTTCCTTCGTGATCCGCCTGCAAATGCAGTTTCATAGCCATGCCTGACATGGTGTAGATTTGACCGCCTAATTGCGGAATCCAGAAAGAGTTCATCGGGGCATCGGCAGTCAGTTCAAAACGGACTGGAACACCTTTAGGAATGTGAACTTGGTTAACTGTAGCAATCCCTTCCTCCGGGTACATAAAGAGCCATTTCCAGTCCAGTGAAGTCACTTGAATGGTTACTGGCTTTTGTGTACTCGCCAACGGCTTGGAAGGCTCCAGCAAGTAGGTATATCTCGCAGTGATCACTGCAATAATACAAATAACGATAATTGGAATAGCCCACCATACAGTCTCCAACTTTCTGCTGTCATCCCAGTGGGGTTGATACTTGACCTTATTTGCCGGTGTGTCGCGATACCGCCAAACGATGAAGAAAGTCAAAATCATGACCGGTACAATTATAAGCGCAGACAATGCCGTTGAAAGAATGATCAATTCTTTTTGTGCTTGCCCAATGGGTCCTTTCGGATCGAAAACAACGTATTTTCCGCCAGCATAAAAACACGTCCAAATGAGCAATGCTACCGTGAGCACGGTCAAAACCAACGCAATAATCGCTTTTGGTTTTTTGTTCATGTTGTTCCCCTCTCCTTAAAATAATAAATTACTCAAAACTCTAACGAACTCCTGTAATGTTGCCCCTATATAAGATAGCAGAAAAGCGACCACTTTTTTTATTGTTAACAGAATTGTCGATTATTTGTCCGTTTTTTGTGAAAAACCTCTCTAAAAATTAAATTTCTCTTGCAAATTTAAAATCTTTTATTACTAAAAAAATGACATAAAATACGCTAATTTTATATCGCAAAGAAGCTATATTAAAGCAAAAAGCGGACCTCCTTACAGTTATCATGTTACACTGCTCGAAGACCCACGATGTTGTTTTCATTGAATATGTTGTTTCATTTCTTGTTTATGTTAACTGCGACCGTTTTCCTGATCTTCCTTTTTACGGGCAATGACAAATGATTTCCCAACGAGAAAAATAAAAATTCCGGCAACTACGCACCCAATACCTACCATTAAATATATATTACGATCACTTAAATTTCCTAGATCAAACAAAATAAGCATAATACCTGCAATGCAGGCGATCCACGCGATAACAGATACCGTACGGCTCATTTGCCTGTCAGTTGATCCAGATTTCCTAAAATTCGCAGCCATACCTCCACTCCCCTTGGTTTAAAATAGTTTCAAACGCCCTCGTCAGGTATTTTTGTCAGTATCCACATATCTTCCTTTTTTTATCCCTGTGGCGGCTGCATACTTGGAACAACCTGTAGCGCATCCTGACTATTATTACCCCAGGGGGCCTGCTGTCCAAACCAAACCGGAGTGAAGACAGAACTAGCTCCGCTATGTCAAAGCAGCTTTTTTTAGCGTCTGGTCTTCAGCCAGTTATTATTTACCACATTTTGATACCAGTAGTAGCTTTCCTTAGGGGGCGGACCTGTGTGCGAAAATCGACATGAATCATGCCAAATCTCATATTGTATCCTTCTGCCCATTCAAAATTGTCCATCAGGGACCATGCCATATATCCTTTGACATGAAGACCGTCATGAATAGCCCGGTGTACCTGTACCAAATGCTGCTGCATATACGAAATACGGCGTTCATCCTGAATCTTGCCGTTTACGATGTCATCGTTGATACATGCTCCATTCTCTGTAATGTAAATGTCGATGTTGCCGTATTTTTGCAAATAATGTAATACCTCATACAGCCCTCGTGATTCTACTGGCCAGCCGATATCCGTGACAGGCAGCCCCATATTGATCTCCTCGGATTGAAGGAAACCGGCTTCTGGATTAAAGCGATTAACCGACATACTGTAGTAATTGATACCGATCATATCAATCGGTTCTCGAATGATGTCCATATCCCCGTCCTGAATCGGTACGCTGGCTCCCTGCTCCGCAAACCAGTCTACCAAAAACTGTGGATATGAACCTTCTGCGCCCCATGGCTTCACTTCAAATTCCTTTTCGCTCGGAAAGAGCTCCTTCCACGTTTTTACGCCATACGCCTTGAGCGACTCCCTTTCCGGCTCCGAATAGGCTGCGATAATTTGTTCCGGAAATTTGGTAGTATAATAGTTGCCCGTAGGGTCCTACACGCCATCACCGTAGTGTCCGCTGATCAACGTGTACAGGTCCATACCGCTTGTTTTGTTGAAGCTGGTGGCATTGTTCGTTTTTTGCTCCAGTACATTTGCCGGAATCATGCGTTTGCCGTCCTTGATCTCATAATGCAACCCTTCAATTCCCCAGTTCACCAGCACCTGTCCTTCATCGGAGGCTAAAAAATCAAGGAACTTAATGACCCGCACCGGGTCCTTGCAGCTCTCTGTAATGCCTACACCATAACCTGACATGAAGCCTGTATCCTGAAAGGGATGATCCTTATATTCCTCCGAAAGTGTAACTGGAAAATGTGCATAGCTGGCATCCGCCTTGCCCGACGTTTTTAACGCATTTTCAGCCTCCAGATAGCCCCACTCCTGATCAATCAGACCGAGGACACGGCCGCTGGCAATTTTGGATTTGTATTGGTCACTTTTTTGCACAAATGAATCCTTATCCAGCAGCCCTTCATTGTACATGTGGTTTAACCAGCGAAAATATTCTTTTTCCACCGGGCGTTTGTAATGGAGCTTGGCTTCATAGGTCTTGGGGTCAATATTATATTCCCCATCGTCTGACGCACCGGTCGTCTGGTAGGCTGAATTGGTTACAGTAATCATGATTCTCCAGTCGTCCGCGTCCAGCGTAAGGGGAATGGTCTTTTTGCCGTCAATGGTCGGATGTTTGGCTACATAGGCTTTGAGTACGTTTTCATAATCCTGTAATGTTTTTACCTTTGGATATCCCAGTTCCTTAAGTACTCTGTGCTGAATTTCAAATCCACCCGTCGCATCAAAGTTTTTCTGTCCCACACCTGCATACGTAGGGATAGCATAGATGGCCTGATCCTTGCTGCTGTATTTCAGCCGATTCATGTAGGGGCCGTACAGCTTCTTAAGATTCGGCGCGTGTTCATTGATTAGATCGGTTAGATCAATCATGGCTCCGGCATCCACCAACTTGCTGATATTCGCTTTGGCAGAAACCAGATCCGGGTACTCTCCACTGGCTGCCATCAAAGCAATGCGATCATTACCGCCCCCGCCGCTGACATCAAATTCAGCATTCAGGGTTACACCCGTTTTTTTCGTGATTTCCTTGCCTATTTCATCCTTCATGCCGCTCCATTGCGGGCTTGGATCAGCCCCAAAAAAGCTAAACGTAATCGGATCGGTTCCGCTGGATGAGCCTTCCTTTGCTGCGTTTTGGCTTCCACCACAGCCTGCCAGTGCAGCAAGTGATACTGCAAGCAGGGGAATGAGTGCAAATCTGGACTAGTGTTTTTTCATGTTCCAAACCTCCTGTGTTCTCAATTTCGACTGTTATGATTTAACTGTTATGATTTAACTGCTCCCAGCGTCATACCGCCTACAAAATACTTTTGCAGGAACGGATATACGAGCAGAATGGGGAGCGTAACGGTAATCGTGATCGCCATTTTGATGGATTCTGGCGAAATTTGAGCCATTTGCTTCGCCATATCATTACTATTTGTCATGCTGGAGCCACCTTGCTGTGTACTTTGCAGCACCTTCATCAGCTCGTATTGCAGCGTTGTCCATTGCGAAGCTGTTCCGTTGTACAAATACGTATCAAACCACGCATTCCATTGATTTACCGCCAAAAAAAGAGCAATTGTCGCCAGCACAGGCTTGCACAGCGGTAAAATGATTTTCCAATATATTGTAAAATCATTTGCTCCGTCCAGCTTGGCAGACTCCTGTAACGCATACGGCAAACCATCCATAAAGGAACGAATGACAAAAACGTTAAATGCGCTAATCAGTCCCGGAAAAATATATACCCAGAACGTACCCAGCAATTGCAAATCACGCATCAAAATAAATACAGGCACCATCCCGCCGGAAAAATACATCGTCAACGCCAGAAAGGTGGATATGAACTTACGGGCGCGAAAATCGACTCGACTCAGCGTAAATGCAAGCATGGATGCACAAATGAGTCCCAGCACCGTTCCGACCACTGTACGTAAAATTGACACCTGCAGCCCCCGAAGAAGGCCATCGTATTGGAAAATCGTTTTGTAATTTTCAAGTGTAAACTGGCGGGGCCATATATAAATACCGCCACGAACCGTGTCCGTCGAATGGTTCAGAGAAATCGCAAGTACGTTCAGAAACGGATACAGTGTCAATACCACGATTAGAGCCATGAGGATATAATTGAACAGGTCAAATAGCTTTTCAGACCGGGTCGCGTTAAAAGCCTTGGTTGTCATTTCGTCTCTCCCTCCCTACATGATGCTTTCTTTAGTCAGTTTTTTGAATATACCGTTCGCCGTAAACAACAACAGAATACTGACCAATGAGTTGAAGATACCGATCGCCGTCCCGTAAGAGAAGCGGCCCAAATTAATCCCGTAATTCAGTGCGTACAAATCCAGCACTTCGGAATAATCCGTAACAAGACTGTTACCCAACAGGAACTGCTTTTCAAAACCGTTGCTGACCAGATGTCCAATCGCCATAATAAACAGAACGGCAATAGTCGAGCGGATCCCCGGCAACGTAATATGCCACATCTGTCTCCAGCGGCTCGCCCCATCCACGCGCGAAGCTTCATACTGTTCCTGGTCAATTTCGGTGATGGCGGCTAAGTAAATAATCGTATTCCAGCCTGTTTCCTTCCATATGTCGGAAGCGGTTACAATATACCAGAACCAACTCCCTTTGGCCATGAACTGAATCGGCTCATCCACAATATGAAGCGCTATCAATATATCGTTGACGACACCTCCGTCAATGGACAGCATCTTTGTGACCAATCCGGCAACCACCACCCAGGATACAAAATGCGGAAGGTAGGAGACCGTCTGCACGAAACGCTTGAACATCATTCCCCGCAGCTCATTTAGCAGAATTGCAAAAAAGATCGGTACAACAAAACCAAATACAATGCCCATCAGGCTCATCGCCAGCGTATTGCGTAATACCAGATAAAACCGTTCATCCTGAAAAAGCTCAATAAAGTTGTCCAACCCTACCCATTTCTGATCCAAAAACGATTTGGCCGGCTTATAATTTTGAAACGCCATCGTCCAGCCCCATAGTGGAAAATAACTAAAAACAAACACCCATATAACGAAAGGAATGGACATGAAATAAAGATACTTTTGCTGTTTCACGCTGTCCCACAAGCCTTTTCCACCGCGTTCGGGCTTTGACCCACGAGCCTTGCGCGTTCTTCCCCTATTGGATTCAGGAATCATGCCGCCAGGATTGGAAGCGGTTTCAATTGAAGATCCCATAACAAGCTCCTCCTCGTATGTGGTTACTACTATCATACAGTTATCATACTGTGCTGGATCAAAAGCTGATACCCGACGAATTAGGAGAAAAATCAGTTCAAAATTAGATATACGGGAGCTGGATTGGAAAAACAAATAGCCCCCAGCACACAAAAGGTGTTGGAGGCTACAAGTTTACTCTATTCGTATACAAGCTTATTTTACTGTAATAGTCCCATAGAACATGTACATGCCACAATTATACTTATATACACCGGGCTTCAGGTCTTGAGTGTCAAAATAATTATTTTCATGATCCAGAAAAACATCCATTCCGATCTTCAGCGACTGTACTTCATCAATGCAGGTAAAAGATGTAGTTTTCTTGAAATTGATTTTTGTCGGGACACCCGCTTTTACCTCAATATTTTTAGGATAAAAGCCATCATCCTTGACCTCGACCGTAGCAATTTTGTATTTTGTAAGATCCGGTTGCTCTTGAAGTGGCTTGGATTGGCTAGCTGGAAACGACGACGCATTCCCCTGAAAATAAAATAAGGCAAAACCGCCCACGATAAGCGCGACAAAACCAATGAGCACAAAGTGCCAGTTTTTTGAAAAGAATGTTTTCATTCTATCCATCCCTTCCAGTTGATTGTCCGCATGTGGCACATCAACTCTACTCAGTATATATAAATAAATCAAAATTTTAAATACCTTGCCCACACATTTTCACAGACGCGGATGATCCAGCTCGTACAGATTACGGTATCGGGCCTGCTCCTGCCAAAGCTGTGCATGACTGCCTCGCATGGAAATTACACCTTTTTCCATAAAGATCACCTCGTCCATATGCTCCATTCCCGTTAGATGGTGCGTGATCCAGACCAATGTTTTGCCCTCCAGCACCCGAAACATCGTCTGCATGAGTGCATGCTCTGTCAGTGGATCAAGCCCCACCGTTGGCTCATCCAGTAAAACAATCGGGTGATTTTGCAGCAAAATTCGCGCCAGGGCAATGCGCTGTCTTTCTCCACCCGAAAAACGTAGGCCCGTTTCCTGCATCCGGGTATCGTAGCCCTCCGGTAAAGAATCAATCAGGGCTCCAAGCCCCACCTGATCCGTTACTGCACGAACCTCCTCCAGCGAAGCATCGGGGCGCGCCAGCCGAATATTGTTAGCTACCGTCGTATCAAACAAATACGGCTGCTGGTTTAACACCGCAAACAAGCTGGAGTATGCCCCACCGGTATATACGGGTACACCTGCGACAGTTACACTCCCTTCATCCGGCTGCAACGCTCCCTGAATCAGATTCAGCAGCGTGGACTTGCCCGCACCGCTGCGACCAAGCAGCGCAACCTTGCCTCCCTGCGGCACACGCAAGGAAATATGGTGCACGCTCCATTCTTGCGTTGCTGTATAGCGGTAGCTCACGTTATTCAGCAGCAGCTCACCTGCGTTGCCCGATAGCTGGGCGGTAACATGTTCCGCCTCTATTTGGTCTGCTGTGCCTCCTGCTGCTTGCTGCCCTGTATGCACAGAAGCCGAGGCCGAAAACGGTGCAGATACAGCAGTTATAGGTGTATGTTTTTCCGAATCTTTCAACCGTCGTAGTGAATCCTGATACTCCGGTGCATGCACCACCGCTTCTCCAGCCCGTACAAAGGCATCCAACAGCGGAAAGGCGACAAGTGCAAAGGAGGCTAGCCATGTTGCCTCAAGACCATTTTGTGCTACCAGTCCTCCGGCCCATACGGTCATGATCACAATTCCGCCGCCTACCACGCATTGTGCTATCCAATGGGAGCGCCACTCGCCCCGCCGAAGCGAATTTTCCACCATAGCAGCCTTGTTTTGACGCTGTGTAAAGGAGTCCAGGAAATGCCCAGTCCGTCCGCTCAACACCAGATCACTCATGCCGAAGATAGCATCGGTCAGCTCCTGATAAGCTTTGCTCCGTTCCTGCTTGAACGTTCGCCGTTTGGCGAGCGAGGCCCACAGTGAGATGGCCGGGGCGATAAAAAGCAGAAATGCACAATACAGCGCCATGAGCAGAGCAAATGTTCCGTCCATCCACCCCAGTGCTGAAATGCCTATTGCATAAATGAGCAATGCCGATAAGGCAGGCAGGACCAGCTTCAAATAGATATTTTGAAGCTGCTCAATATCCTCAGCAAGCAATCCCAGCAGGTCCCCTGTACGGAATTTGCTGCGGATCATCAGTGCTTGCGGCTCCACTGCCCGATACAGTCTTACCCGCATACGGGACACCAGGCGTAGCGCTGCCTCATGTCCTACCAAGCGCTCCAGGTATTGAATGACCGCTTTACTAAAGCCGAAGGTTCGTACAAGCACTATCGGCACGTACACCATCAATATATTTTCCGGTTTTAACGCCGATCGGGTAATCAGGTGACCGGACGTAAAGAGCAACGCGCCTGCACATCCAATCGCCAATGCGCCCAAAATCGCCGCCGCCAGAAAAGCCCAGAAATATTGTCTCAAATAAGACACAAACCAGCCTTGACCGCTATTGTCCGTCGCTCTCATATCGTTCGTCCCCTCCTTGCGCTGTTCCTGTAAGTAACCGGAAATACATTCCCTTCTGGGCAACCAATTGCTCATGCGAGCCCGCTTCTTCCAAACGACCTTGATTCATCACCCAAACACAGTCCATATCCGGCATCCAATGAAGTCGATGGGTTGCGAGAAGCATTTTTTTGTGCTGCAAAACGGACAAAATCGTCTGCTTCAGCTCCCATTCCGTCTCAATATCCAGATGTGCTGTTGGCTCATCCAATAAAATGACCGGACGATTGCTCAGCAAAGCACGCGCCAATGCAATTCGTTGCGCTTGACCTCCGCTCAACGTCCGTCCTGCTTCACCGATAGGCTCTTCCAGCCCACCTGGAAGTCCATCCACCAGCTCGCGAAGTCCTACCGCGTCAATCGCCCATTCCACCTGATCATTGGATGCCTCCGGCTCATAGAAGCGGATATTATCTGCCAGAGAAGCGCTGAACAGATATGGATGCTGTGGAATATAGGCAATATGCCGCTGCCATTCGGCTTTGGCATCACCCGCTAAAGGACAGCCATTCAGACTCAGCTCGCCCGAAGTCGGGTCGACAAAGCCGCCCAGTAAGCTGAGCAGCGTTGTTTTACCTGCACCGCTGGCTCCGACAATGCCGATCATGTTCATGTGCGGCTCGATGTTTGCAGATACATGGTCAAGCCTCGCGGAGCCGTCCTCATTGAGGAGGCACACATCCGACAGCCTCAGGGTTTCCTGCCCTGTGATGGCTGGACCATTATCTCTGCCGCCATTACCTTCGGCCTTAGCATGAACCTCGTTGCCTCCACTCGTGAATATCTCTGCGGTATGGATATCTCGCTCATCTTTGGTCAGAATAGAGCGCATCGCCCCCCAAGCCTCCTTGCCATCCAGTGAGGCATGATAGTCTGATCCGAGCTGACGAATCGGCATAAAATAATCCGGGGCCAAAATAAGTATCATAAGCGCTGCCTCCAGGCCGACCGATCCACTAATCAGGCGCAGCCCCAAGCCTACCGCTACAAAAGCAACCGACAGCATGCTAAAAAAGTCGAGAGCAAACGAGGAAAGAAACGCTACTCGCAGCGTACGCATCGTTGCCGCCCGGTACTGGTCACTGACCTTCCCGACGGTCTCCCCATGCTCTCGACTGCGGCCCAGAAATCGTAAGGTCTGTAGCCCACGCAGCGAATCCGTGAAATGGTGCGATAGCAGACGATAGGAACGCCACTGCTTGTCTGCCTGCTTCCGCGCCGCCAAGCCGAGCAAAATAAAAAAGCCCACCAGGATCGGCATCGTAGTCGTCAAAATGATACCTGAAATGACATCCAATGTGAAAACATATACAAGCACAAGTAAAGTTACAGCCATCATGTCAATCATACGAGGGATGGACAGCTCCAAATACGTGCGAAAACGATCCACACCGTCCAGCGCCAGCGTTACCAGCTTGCCGCTGCCTTCCTTCGCCGCAAAGCCCGGCCCACGCTCGAACAAACGTGCAAGCAGACGCTCCCGCAAGGAAGCGCCTGCTGCTTCGACGAAACGGCCTGCTGTTCGACGTTGCAGCCAGATCACCGTATGCCTTGCTGCAAAAGCCGCCAAAAACAAAGCCAGTGACGGCCAGGCCATCACCAGCGGATTTTTATTAAATAAAATCGTCACTGCCTTCGCCAAAAAAGTCGCTTGTGCAATCACAGCGGCCCCCTGGAGAAGGGAAAAGGCGGCCAGCAGCAGCATTACCGGCCGAATGCCCTTTAATTCAAACCATGCTTTATCCATTAATATTCCAAATGATCCTTTTCACTAAGACGCTTATGGAAAACAAAGTAGCTCCATGCCTGATAAGCCAATACAAAGGGTAAAAGCGTTGCTGCAACAATCGTCATGGCTTTCAGTGTGTAATGACTGGAGCTTGCATTATAAATCGTCAGATCAAATGCACTGTTGATTGAACTCACCATAAATCTCGGGAACAAGCCGACGAATAATGAAACGAAGGTCAGCAAAATCAAGGCACCCGTCATCCCGAAGGCCCAGCCTTCGCGGCGCTGCTTCAGGAAATACCAGGCCAGCACATAAGCGACCATTCCGACTGCGACCGCCGCATACATAAAGGGACCACGACGTGCGAATACATCGGTTGCAAAATAAGTCCATACCACCATTCCGGCGAGTAAAACACCTAATATCGGCAGGAATTTGGACGCGATCACACGAGCACGATCCCTCACCTCTCCGACCGTCCGCAGAGAAACAAACGTCAGTCCATGCATCAGGCACATCCCGACCACTGTCAGTCCGATCCATACCGTATATCCATTGAACACATCGGAAAATCCGGCTTTTAAATCCATGTTTTGCTGGATAGGTACACCTCTCACCAAAGCTGCAAAAGCCACACCGAACAGCATAGGCGGCAGGAAGCTGCCTATCAGAATGCAAGCATCCCACGTTCCTGTCCACCACTTGCCTTCTGCCTTGCCACGGAATTCAAAGGAAACCCCGCGTAAGATCAAACCTAGCAGAATGAACACAAATACCAGGTAATATCCGCTAAACATGGTCGCATAAAAGTGTGGGAAAGCGGCAAACATCGCACCGGCCGCTGTGACCAGCCATACCTCATTGGCATCCCAGAACGGACCAATCGTATTGATCATCAAGCGTTTTTGCTGGTCGTTACGGGGGACTAAACCTGTAGCCATCCCTACGCCAAAATCGAAGCCCTCCAGAAAGAAAAAGCCTGTAAATAGCACAGCAATCAACAAAAACCATAAATCATTTAGCGACATTGGTGTCACCTCCTTGAGCAAATGGATCATGAATTACCGTATGCTGATGCGGCTCGATATCCGGACCTTTGCGAGCTGTACGAACGAACAGGAATGCCAATACACCTGTCAAAACGACATACAGCGTCGTAAACGCAATCAGTGAGAACAGCACTTCTCCTGCCACAACGGTAGGTGAAACAGAATCCTTCGTTTGAAGCAAACCAAACACAGTCCATGGCTGGCGCCCCATTTCAGTCATAATCCAACCCGCGGTATTCCCAATGAATGGGAGCGATATCCCCCACAGCATAAGACGGAAGAACCACCGATGCGAGCCCTCCAATTTTTTGCGAAAGCTCAGGTAAGCACCGTATAAAGCGAGTGCGATCATGGCACATCCGGCCGCAATCATAATGCGGAAGCTCCAGAAGGTAGTGCGTACTGGCGGAATATAATCACCCGGACCGTAGGTTTTTTCATACTGCGCCTGAAGCTCCTTCATACCAGGCACAGAGCCGGAAAATTTGCTATACGACAGAAAGCTCAGTGCAAAAGGGACTTTAATTTCAAAGGTATTTTCCTGCTTTTCCGGATCAATACCTGCAATAACCGTCCAAGGCGCCGGGTCGCCACTTTTTCCCCACAGAGCTTCACTGGCAGCCATCTTCATGGGTTGTGTTTTGATCAAATATTGAGCCTGTCCATGACCAAACAAAGGAATAGCAATAGCACTGATTAGTGCAACAACAATACTCAACTTAAAAGAAGGCTTAAAAAAGTCCATATTCTTTTTATGCATCAGCTTCCATGCACTAATACCCGCTACGAGGAAAGCCCCGGTTGCAATGGCAGCAAATATGGTGTGAGGATACTCCCACAAAAGCTGCTCGTTCGTTAACAAAGCAGCGAAATCCTGCATTTCTGCACGTCCATTTTCGATCACATATCCTACGGGACGCTGCATGAATGAATTGGCAGCCAGAATCCACAAAGCCGAGAGCATCGTACCGATGGAAACCAGCCACATACAAGTTAAATGGACACCCTTGGACAGCCTTTCCCAACCGAATACCCATAAGCCGATAAAGGTGGATTCCAGAAAAAAGGCAAGCAGCGCTTCAATCGCCAGCGGCGTACCAAATACATCGCCAACAAAACGGGAAAAGTCCGACCAGTTCATCCCGAACTGAAATTCCTGTAAAATCCCGGTGACCACGCCGACTGCAAAGTTGATTAGCAGAAACGTCCCCCAAAATTGAGCCATTTTTTTGTACAAATCATTTTTTTTGATTACATACATGGTCTCCATGATCGCCACCAACAATGACAATCCAATGGAGATCGGCACGTAAACAAAGTGCAGAATCGTCGTTGTCGCAAACTGCATTCGTGCCAATTCTAATACGTCCATGATGTTATTCCTCCCCCTGTGCTTCTCCTAAGAACGATTGATAAATGAGTCTCCGAAGCCAACAATCCATCTTTGTGATAATATTCACATTTTTGCATATGAACTGATCATTTTTTAAGAATGGCTTGCCCAGTCACTTTCGCCATTGATTTCATGACCCGACTTCAGAATAACAACATTATATAGAATAGATTTGAATGAAATAGAATCGAAAGTGTGAACATCGTGTCAAAGTTGTGTCGTAACGATGGCGAATTTTTGAAATCAGCCCAAAACCACTAATAAGTGTGACTTTTTCGATTGATCTGCATATTTCTCTGCGCAAAAAAATCTCTCGTGTAGATGTCAGAGAACCTTCTTCGACATCTGCACGAGAGACTTTGTAGAGTGCAGCCTAGAGAATCTATTAGCCATCCGTTCCTCCGTTCTTCTGAACCCGATTACGGTAGGAGGAAGGCGACATGCCTGCATACTTTTTGAATTTGCTATGGAAGTAATATGAAGTCCAGCATTTGCCTCATAATGATCTCCTTGCCGCCCGAGTCCGTCTGACCTATCCATTTCAATATATGCTCCACCGAGTGATCGACCAGCTCGCCCAATGTAGAATAGGCATAAACATCGGTAATCAAGCTGGAATGCTCCTCCAACACCGCTCGGCTCTGATCCTGTCCAGCCGCATACTTGTTCAGTGCCAATGTAAATGTCTGGGCAAATGCCGCCTTGATTGCAGCTTCTGTACCATAAGCCTGTGGAAATTGAATAGCCATTTCCTTTAATACACGCAACGCTGCTTCCCGGCTTGCCATATCCAGCGCATAGTAAAGCTTCTCTGCGTAACGCACGGAGTCTGCTGTTTTATTGGACGCTTCGTCCATTCCGGTATTCATTGCTTCCAATGGGTGCAGATCACTGGGGAGCATCACTCTCTCCATCCCAAACAGAAAAGTACGCTCCAATAACCTCATTGCCTGTTCAAAAGAGCGGGGAATATCGGTTAATTCCGCCACCGGATCACCGGCTGCCACGTAAATCTCTGTTGCCCACGGCTTCAGCTCTTGCCGCCAGGATGCCAGCATCTGAACAGCGTTTTCCTTCGTTTTTACCGTAGCGGGAAGCAGCAGGCCCGTATAGATTCCGGTCTCAAATACCACACCTCTGCCCTGCTCCCGGTACATCTCCGCCAGATGCTGTTTGGCTGCCGCTTGCCGGGCTTGGCGATCCCAGTCAGGTATCCGCAGATCCAGCAGAATGACTTGATAGCTGCCCCAATCCAAAGCAGGCAGCACCTGATGCTGCCCGTGCTGTTTGGCTTGTCGCGTCCATTCATCCAGAGGACTGCCGGGTTCTATTGCATCGCGTTTAGCTAAATTCTCTTGAACTGAAAATAGCAGTGCCTCGATCCAATCACGCCCATGGTGAGAAGCACCTCCCCACTTGCCGTTTTCTTTTTCGTCCTCAATGCTACGGCGTACCCGTTTCAGCTCTGTTGTCATTTCTTCCTCATCAACAGGCTTCAATAAATAACCATCTACCCCGAAGCCCATGGCTTGCCGGGCATAACCAAAGTCTGCATATCCGCTTAATATGAGAAAATGAAACGGCTCGCTGCTCAACTCGCGTATGCTCTGTATAACCTCGCTGACGCAAATAAAAAGTAACACAGCCGCCCACCACCAGCACCGGAATCATGACAATCAACACGTAGGAGAAGAGCAGCTTATTCCGCATACGCATATTGTTCATCAGATGCCGTACTCCACGATACATGCCATCCCTCCAGTAAGATAAGCGCTTACATTTTCATGCATACCTCAAATTCCATCACGACGTATATGGTTCCAGTTTAAAGCTTCGCAACATTTATATCCATATTTTCTTGCAAATTAAAAATGTGGCGAACGAAGTCACCACACTTTACAGATCATGAACTATTTACGCGCAAAAGGTTCAATATGCACTCCCTGCGGAAGCTTATGCGGATCTTCCGGGTTGATGCGGTCATAGAACATAATACCGTCCAAATGGTCCATTTCATGCTGTACCACAATCGCTGCATAACCTTTGAAGGTCAATAGTTCCTGGGTTCCGTCCGGCAAATAGGCCTTAACGCGAATTTTTTCATAACGCGGAACATATCCGGCTATGTAACGATCCACTGACAAGCATCCTTCACCCTGTTCCAAATAAATCATGGATGTGGAGTGGCTGACCAGCTTCGGATTAAACAGCGCATACTCTATCGTTTGATCTCCATCCTCATAATAGATAGCGCACATTCTTTTATTCAGACCTACCTGGTTAGCGGACAGCCCTACACCCGGGCGCAGCTCATAGCGGGTGGCCAGCTCTTCATTTTGGCTATTTTTCAGATAATCCAGCATCCATTGCATCTGTTGAAGGTCCTCTTCAGACAGCGGCAGGCATACCGGATCAACCTTCGTACGCAAAATTGGTTCCCCTTCACGCACGATATCCTTGGTAAGAAGCATGTCTATAGATTGATTGCTCATTTGTCAGCCTCGATTCATTTAAATAAATATATGATCATATGATGTACTGCAAAAGCCGGGAAATTCCCCGGTTTTCCGCAAGTTTTGTCCCATAAATTATATCTATCTATGAAATGAATTGTCAAAATAAAGCGGTAGGAGAGAGATTGGCGCAATAGCGGTCGCTACGCGGACGGATCATTCTTCCGATTGCTGTTGCCCCCGGATTTCCCGATTAAAATATTCAAGGTAGAACGCCGGGGGCAAAGGCAAACGCTGACGCTTCTTCAGAACGATTCCGCCCTCTCCGCTGCTGTATTCGTTACACGATCATATTAACACTTGTATTGAAAATTTATTGTCAACTTACTTCTCTAAGCTATAGTTCGTATCTTTTTTTCTGAAATTCTAGCCATTAAATATTCATGAGCTTAATTGTTCACCAGCTTAACTAAATAATTTATATCACTTGTTTATGATAAAATACTATTTTTTTCTTGTTGCACAATTTTTTTATATAGACACTTCTTTTGAAAGTAAACCTGTGAAGCCTAGAAAGAAGCAATTTGAAGAATTATATAAACGGGATACAGTGTGGTTAGAAAATGATTTTAAAAAAAGCTTTGATGAGGAAGGCGCAGAAGGGAAAAAGGAAAAAAAGAGGGAACTCGCATTATTAATGAGGCTCTTAGAATGTACTTTAAGGAAAATTGATATTTAATTTATGTAAAAGGCTTCCCAGAGTTTATTTAACTTGGAGGAAGCCTTTTCTGTTTCTCGCTTATAAATAGAATAATAAGAAAAAATACAACAAATTATTAATTATATGTTTGGAATTGTGAGCTTGCTGAACCGTCGTGAACATATAAAAATAATTTGCATGTAGAGCTAAACCAACCATTTATTTTAACCCAAGTAAATGTCAAGGTTGCACGAGCGGGTCTTGAGTCAGTCTGTTTAGGTTGATCAACAACTAAATTGTCTCCACTTGAGTATCCCGCAATTATATCAATATAAGGATCATAAGCGTCTGATATATAGCTATAGCCACCTTGAACTAATGTGTAATCAGCAAAAAATCTTGCTTTAACGTAAGAGGTTTCTTCTCTTACTGTTGCATTTGTAAATGTTCTATAACCAGATCCTCCTGAGGCATATCCCCCTGAAACATCATTTGGAGTAATAACATTTTCTTCCTTTGTTTTCGCATTTGTAAGATCTATTGTTGACTGAATTACGGAACCATCAGGAAATGTGGTTCTTTGTATTTTCAAACCATCTGATGATTCTATTTCACTTGTAATACCAGTACCTTTTTTTCTGGATTGTCAGAATCAGGAAGTTCACCTGCTTTAATCTTTTCTATTA
Source organism: Paenibacillus sp. 1-18 (assembly GCF_000520755.1). NCBI lineage: Bacteria > Bacillati > Bacillota > Bacilli > Caryophanales > Paenibacillaceae > Paenibacillus > Paenibacillus sp. 1-18. The sequence goes on along the minus strand of NZ_ASSB01000244.1, from coordinate 16,124 downwards.
GACTTTGTTGTACCTCTTTAGAAAGACCCAAATCATTTAAATGATCAGATATCTTATCTAAATCCTGACTTGAAAATGTAACAGAAGGGACCTCACTTGCAAAACTAACGGGTGCCACTGAAAGTAAAAGAGAAGCGGACAATATTGCAGATGCTAACTTTTTTCATGTTCTTCCTCCTCTAATATGGTATGATGCTATTGAAAATTAACATATTATAGCTTTATATGTAAAATATTATTAAAATTGGAGGTAATCTCTATGTTCGATGAATTATTTTTTCATGAAATGTCTCTACTTTTTCTCTTAGGAAGTGAAATACTGCTCTTAATTTTTGCGCTTATTTTTATCATTAACATTTTAAAAAAAAACAAAGCTATGCATCAATTAGATGAGATTTTAGCAGAAACAACCCAACTAACAAAATCGAAGTAAGGAGAGGATTCTAATAGGGACCTGGACTATTTCTGTAACCATAATCTACTGGTTCTGCTTTATTCATATTTTTATATGTTCATGTGCGTTGATCTACCTCTTTAAAATAAGAAAAACAAATAAATTATTCCAAAGAAAAATAGAATTGCTCAGTAAGCATATAGAAATACTAAAAGAGCAGATAGACAAAAAATATTAAGTTGCCAGAGAGGTTATAATTTCTCGTTTAATTACATTTACTTTGCGGGTAGTGTCAGCTTCGCTGGTACTACCCATATATCATTGTAACCTCATATTTCTACAAAAAAGAGTTGTAGATTTTTGTCAACAACATCAAATTAAAAATGTCTACGTAAACGTAGTTAATTACGTTTACGTGGACATTTTTAAAATCCAATATACCGTAATTAAGATTCATTAAAATACAAACCTAAATATTTACAATTACATTTATGTAAACATTTTTGTTTCCGAAAAATAAAGGTATTATATAGATTGAACTCGTAAATTATGAGCCATGGCGTTTTCTTTTGTGATAACTATAGCGGTTAGCAGCATTCCTGTTTCAGTCCAAAAACCGTATTGAAACCAGGGTTGCTATTGCTATAATAATCATAGTATGCAACAATGATTTTTAACATTTTTCCAATCATCTTCTTGTTTCTTTGATTATTATACATTTTTTTACATCACGTCTATAAGAGCACCAAGCTAAAACCCTCCTATGCCACAAAGGGTCAGGAGGGTTTTTTTAGAGTTTCCGTACGTTCAAAGCGACATTTCAATAATAATATTGCCTACCTTTAAGACGGCTGCTCCAGTGCGTCAAGTGCATCGTTAAACAGCCTCGCTTTGGGATTTGGCTGAGTCCAGGTATTATAATATTGCGAATTTTTTCCATAAGAATTATCAATGACTACATGCGGCATATCGAGCAGACAGGCCAGAATATGACCGTGCAGCCGTGAGGTGCGAACCTCGCGGTAAGAACTGAACAGCGTGACCGCCTTGTTCATCAGATGGTCAGTGTACTTGTACCAGAATGTACGCGTTGGCAACGGTCCACCGATCCTTTTGTTCAAACGGTAAAACTTCTGAAAGTAGACGATCCCCTTTACCTCCAGCGGAGTGAACAAAGTATCCCAATCCAGACGATGGGCTGCATCGGCCTCGTCGTCGAATTTTTTTTGTCCCCCTACCGTTTCAATATCCGTACGCAGGAAGTACAGTACATCCTTCACTGTTACTGTAGTCGGCTTTAACGGCCAGAGCTGGTGCGCCATATCAGGACATAACGTGATATGGCATTGATTCAGTTTGTCCTTGGCCCACTGATAAGAGCGTGTGTCCCGCACAAACATATGCAGATCGGGGTGGGCGTTGAACAGAGCAGCGACCTCATTGGCCTTCTGTTCAGACTGAAAATGGATTGTCTGCGGCATGATTACAATCCGGTGATTAGGAAAATCCCGCACGATACGTTCTCGCAAGTTTTGATGATTTAAATACAGATCGCCGAAATTACCGCCGCCGTGGCATACGATAATCCAGTCGCCCGGAATGTGGAGCTGATCGGGAATGTCCATAGCGCTGTAACGGGCACGGACATGAATGCCGTTATCTTTGAAGAACGCCTCGGTGCCTTTCATGATGAGTACATCTCCACCGTTATTATAAACGGGATAATCGACATAAATGATATTCGAACCTTGAGGGACTACGTCGAGAATGACGCTCAGCTTATTTTTCAGTTTAGCCATGGGATGCGAATTCGGCATTTTTCAGTTCTCCCTTCCTGCGCTTCTTTTGTATAGTCTGAATGACAAACGTGATGTCACTTTTATCAAAAATGATCCGTGATAGCGGAACATTGAAAAACATAGGGAACGAAAACAATGAGAATGCCAACCGCACACAAGCACCTACGAGCAAAGCAATGGCGATGCCGTCCAGACCGAAAATCGGTGTACAAATAAAAAACAATCCGACGGTGATCGCATAGGCTACAAGTTGTCGGAACAATACAAGCCCCGGACGCCCCAGCGCGTTGAAGGCTGAAGCCAGAATCCATGAGCCGCCACCGATAATACATTCCAGTGACAGCAGGTAGAACGTTAGCGACGCTTCCAGAAAAGCTGGCCCGTACAGCAAACCCAACATATATCGTCCAATGAAAAGGGCAGGTACGATGACGATCAACATGGCGGCCATCGAGATACGGAAGGCACGGCCGACCGTTTCGACAATCTTGCTGTGCTCCATCCCGGTCACCTTGGGAAAAGTGACGTTCGTGACAGCGTTTTGCACCACATTGAATACGCGCGACAAGGCGTAAACAACAGAATATAAGCCGAAAGCTTTGGGAGACAGCAGCGCCACAATCACAATTTTGTCTGTTTGTGTCGACAGGGTCCCCATCAACTCCATCCCGTAGACTCTTGCCCCATAGCTATAATAAGGGCGAAGCACCTGGCGACGGGTAAACGGACGAAAAGCACGCAAATTCATATGCTTGCGCAAACGGAGGAACGCCCACACCAACGCAAGGAAACTCGCGACAAAATTCACAACCCCTGCCAGCTGCACATTGAGCAAGCCCATCAACCACAGGGTCACCAGCCCGATGAAGTTCAGCAACGGGTAGTAAAACAACAAGCCGTTGTAGACGCTAAAGCGATCGAGCCCTTGCGACAGAGCCGTCGTCAGTGCTGTAAGCACCGCGAGCGGTACCGCTGCCGCACAATAGAGCTGAGACAGCTGGATAATATCCGCACCATAGCCATTCAGCCACATGGGCATGCATATCCAGGCCACAGCCCCTGCCAACAAGCTGGCAGGCAACTGAATCCACAGCGACAGCGACAGCAGTTCTTCTGTCGTACCTGTTTTTTTCTTAATATTATAAATGAGTGACGTTGGCAAGCCGAAGCTCAATACGCTGCCGATCAGCGTTGGCCAAAACAGAACCGCTGCCAGCTCCCCTTTCCCCTCTACTCCGAGCATACGCGCGGTCAGAATAGAAGTCAGAGTTGTAACGATCAGTACAAAAAAATTGTTAAAGCTCGTACGCATGATCGTTTTGGCAAGACTGTCACCCGTGAATACTTTCCTTGCTGCTGTCCATGTGCTCATGTCACGTCCAACTCCCATTCCTTATTAAGCCTTTTTTCCGCTCACATCGCGCCTTTCGCCGCACCTCCATTAACCTGCCATTTTTTTGGAATGGCGTTCAGATAGCCGCCCTCCGCCAAGAGGCTCCTCCTGACTTGAAAAAATCGCCTTTAGCGCTCTTTTGTAGCCTTGAATGGCAGCATGGTTTTTCCGGGGCTTCTCTCTCAAAATCTGATACAGTGTCGTCCAGTACAACGCTGCATAACCAATCGGTCCGGAACGCTCGTCCCGCAGCAGATGAATATGATTCATCACCCGCATATAAGTGACCTGCTCCATATTGTCGCGCGAGGACGGCGATTCGTGATGAAGCAACGTGAGCGCTGGATTGATGTACAATGGGCCGCTTTTCATCGCGATACGCGAAAGCAACAGATCCTCTCCTACGCTATAGCTTTGCAGCCAGGGTACGGGCTCCAGACCACGAATGGCCTCTCGGCGAAATGACATATTACACCCATGGAAAAACTCGGTTTTGAACGTCCTTTTCGCCTTGTGCCAGTTGTACATTGAGCCGGACTGACCGCTGAGGGACAACCTTCCCTTGAACCAAGACTGCTGAAATGACAGCAGGCAACGAATCGTCCCCATGAAGCTGTTGCTCATTCCCTCTGCAATGCCGCCAATACCAGCGGCTTGCGGATAAGCTTCATAGGTACTCATTAACTCAGTCAAATAGTTGCTCGGCAACTCTACATCATCGTCAAGGAACAAAATAATGTCACCCTGCGCAAGCTCAACCGTCTTCACACGCGATAACCATAAGCCCGGCTGCTCCTTGCGATGATATCGGTAGGTAATACCCGCTCTGCCCAACTGACGCTCATAACGCTCCAGCACATGCTTCGGCAGTTCTCCATCGTCGATAACCCACAGCTCGGTTTCACATCCCTCCGGTGCTCCGCCAATCGCAATTGAATTGATGCATCGGGTCAGATCGTCAATCCGATTTCGGGTACACAGGGCAATGGACAAGCTTAACATCATACTCCCCCTTTATCCTGTAAATGTCTGTAGAACAGATTACTGAACCGCCGAGCCTAAATACTCGTTGTATTTTTGCTTGCGCGGATTCAGAATGAACAACACCCCCTGCATGTATCCGTCTGCGGCATTAAAATTGCGGCGCAGCGTTTCTTTGAGCATCAAGTAGGATAAGGTCCATAAAAGGGCTCCATACTGGATGGCTCCCGCCTTTTTCAGAGCGAGAAAATAATAGTGGTTGATCGCTGTAGCCTTGGCTACCTTGCCCGCCTTATCACGCGAGCTTGGAGATTCGTGATGGATGATGGTTAAGTCGGGATTTATAACGAGCTTGCCGTAACGACTCGCCAACTGACACATATACAGATCGTCAGCCACAGCATAGCTGGTCATCCACGGGTAGGGCTTCATATCCCGAAGCGCATCTTTTCGGAATGACATATTGCAGCCATGAAAAAATTCGGTGTCAAATATCTCCGTTGCTTCGTTCCAACGCAGTAACGAACCTGCCAGACTGCTGGGTGAAAGTTTGCCGAGGGATGGAGACATCTGAAATGTCAAAACGCCCAGCAGCTTTCCTGCCCGGCTCGAATGTAGTCCCTTTGCAATCCCTCCAACACCCACAATCGTTTCATCCTGGTCATAGGTATCGAGCAAGCGCCGGATATAGAGTTGATCGTCCAGTTCAGCATCATCGTCAAAATACAGCACAATCTCATACCGCACGAGAGACAAGGCTTCATAGCGGGATAGCCAAACACCGGGACGAGTTTTTTTATGATACTTGAGCACGCCTTGGGGCAAGCCGGAAACCATGTCACGATACTGCTCGACCTGTTGGCCGGAAATATCACCGTCATCAACAATCAGCAGTTCTACAGCCGTATGCTCCAGCTGCTGCTGTGCTGCAATAGACTGTATACAGCGTGTCAGGTCTTCGATCCGGTTGCGGGTACAAATGATGATGGAGACATCGGACATGCCATTACCTCCTGTGTGTGTATCCAAAGCTTTGGAAGGGATATTTAAAGTTTTTCCAATTGCTGGATTATATATGTTTATTGTATCTTTGACAGCGTTTGAGTGTATATACCTCTTTTGTATACTTTTTGAGTCTCCAAAAGGGTAGACTATACTCGAAAAAGGGCAAAAAAAGAGGATCGGCTTCTAATGCCAATCCTGATCTAACCTTGAAAGTCCAGAAACAACGTCGCATTTACATACCGGCGTGCCATGGACAAAAAATAACTGTTTTGCACCGATACCGCTGCTACCAGCAATGTATTACGTACCGCCTCACGCTGGCTGGAGTTCAAATACGGTAAACGACGGGTGTATTGATCAGCTGCCTGAATCAGCAGTTCCTCTGTGGCACCTTCCTGACGCTGCTGTCCTGTAGTAAAATTCCCGTTTTCTTTTGCATGCCCGCCCCCTGTCACATCCAGCAGTTGATCTCCGTTCGCATCCAGCTCCTCAAACAAGGCTGAATACGCAGCGTACAAATCCACTGGCTGGATCAGATCATCTGCATCATCTTCAGGCTGTTGGAACAGGATATGAAATAGCTGCCGGATGGATTCAAAATCAAGGCATGATTTTAAATCCTCCACAATGAGCAAAATAGCTGCCTGGTTAACCGAGTATTTTTTGCCGATCTTAGGGGCGCCGAGAAATTCCTTGAAATCACGTTTGACCCAATTTTGCATGGAGGCCAGTGAAACATGGCTATATTCGACCAATTGACCTAGCGAAACGATCTCCTGGAGCGAAAAGGCGGCACTGTGCTTGCCCTTGATGATTTTATCCAGCACAGGCGTCACTTCTGTGTACAAAAATGCTGGCATCGTGCTGCCGGAACGGTCCAGTTGACTATGAGTCCGTCTCCAGGCATCCTGAAGAACAGCCAAAGGCTGCAATTCGCGGCGACCTTCCATGGCCAGCAGCAAATGGGCCATATCACGGCGAGTGAGGGTAAAAGACTCCATCTGCTTTCCTCCCTTTAAACCATTTCAAGTTCATTTGAACCCATCATACGCCCTCGAACTAGGCTTGTAAAGCAAAGCAATGTGCCGTGCGGGTTCTATAATGCCTTGTTTTCTGATCAAATTGAAGGTAGGTGACCCGCCACACTTCCATATGAACCTTGTATATTTTCTTTTAAGTTCTTAAAATAAGTTCAAGTGAACTTAAAATGGAGTTCCTTAAAAATTTGAACGAAAAAGGGATGAGTGAAAATTATATGGGTATAGGTGTCAGTCTATTTTTGTTTGCGGTGTTGATTTTATTTAGTGCTTTCTTCGTGGCTACCGAGTTTGCGATTATTAAAATCCGTTCCAGCCGGGTTGATCAGCTGGTAGTGGAAAACCGTAAAAATGCACTGGCGTTACAAAAGGTCGTCAATAATCTGGACGGCTACTTGTCCGCCTGTCAGCTTGGTATTACGATTACAGCCCTGGGACTCGGCTGGCTCGGTGAACCGACCGTGGTCAAATTGCTGGAGCCTCTCTTTCAACAGCTCAACATCAATGGGGATTTTTCACATATCCTGGCCTTTATTATTTCATTTGTCATTGTAACTTACCTGCACGTGGTGATCGGTGAACTGGCTCCCAAAACATTGGCTATCCGCAAAGCGGAAGCAATCAGCCTCTTAACCTCCCCCGTTATCGTGTGGTTTAATCGGATTATGTATCCGTTTATCTGGCTCCTTAACGGCTCTGCCAACCGTCTGGTTCGTCTGTTCGGTCTTCAACCGGCAAGCGAACACGAAGAAGCGCATTCTCAGGAAGAAATTCAAATCATTTTGTCCGAAAGCGTGGAAAGTGGTAAGATCAATAACACCGAATATGGCTACGTGAATCGGATCTTTGCTTTTGACGAGACCGTTGCCAAAGAAATTATGGTGCCACGTACAGATATGGTATGCTTGTTTACGAATCGCTCGCTGAAAGAAAACATGCTGACTATTCATGAAGAACAGTATACCCGTTTTCCAGTGGCGACAGATAGCAAGGATCAGATCATCGGTATGATTAATACCAAGCAACTGTTCCTTCAGTATGATCGCAACCAGGAGCTTGATTTCAATAGTTTGATTCAGCCGATCTTGACCGTTCCGGAAGTTATGCCCGTTAACACGCTGCTGAAACGCATGCAGAAGGAGCAGGTCCATATTGCTCTTCTCGTCGATGAATACGGCGGAACCTCCGGTCTCATTACTATTGAGGACATTTTGGAGGAAATTGTTGGCGAAATCCGAGACGAATTTGATAAGGATGAACGGAAGGAAATCGAGAAACTGACGGAGAACAGTTATTTGATGGATGGTAAAGTACTGCTTTCCGAGCTGAGTGATTTGACTGGCTTGACATTGGACGATGAAGACGTGGATACTGTCGGAGGGTGGGTGTATAGCCGGGTTCCGGAACCAAGACAGGGCAAGGAATTCATAGAAGATGATGTAAAATTTATCATTCGTGAAATGGGTAAAAATCGTATTCGTCGGGTGGAAATTATTTTACACCAGAAATCCCCGATATCGGAATTAGAAACGAAATCGGACTCTTCTTCCCGGGAGTGAACCGTTGTGACCTGAGCGACCTGTATTTTGCACTTGCCACTAGCGTTCACTCCTACTGAAATGACATATTTTTAGGGCAAATGACTCAGGTCGTTTGCCCTGCACGCGTGTAAGGAGGAACTAGTAAAGTGGATATTTTATCATCTATTATTATGGGAATTATTGAAGGGCTGACAGAGTTTTTGCCGGTCTCTTCGACGGGTCACATGATCCTGACGGCTGATCTTCTCGGGCTAAACACAGAGAATGATACGGTCAAAACGTTTGAGGTTATCGTGCAATTAGGTGCTGTGCTGGCAGTTGTGGTATTGTATTGGCGCAGATTTCTGAGCCTGTTTGATTTCAGACGCAGAATCTCAACCCAGCCACGTCTAAATCTGCTGCATATTATTTTAGCCATGATTCCTGCGGGGTTGATTGGCGTACTGTTCCGTGATGTAATCAAGCAATACCTGTTTGGTCCTGAGACCGTTTTGTACAGCTTGGTTATCGGGGGCCTGCTGATGATCGCCGCTGAGAAATTTCATCCCCCCATTAAATCGCAAACCATTGATGAAATTACGTATAAACAAGCATTTACGATTGGTTTGTTTCAGGTCCTGGCGCTATGGCCAGGCTTCTCCCGTTCAGGCTCAACCATGTCCGGGGGCCTATTTGCACGTGTAAGTCATACGGCAGCTGCGGAATTTACATTCCTGGTGTCCGTTCCGGTTATGCTGGGCGCCTCGGGCATTGATATGATCAAAAGTATGGATCATCTGTCTATGAGCGATTTTCCGGTATTTGCGGCCGGCTTTATTACCGCCTTTATCGTCGGGATGCTAGCAATCAAAACATTCCTCGGTCTGCTCAAACGCTTGAGCCTGACTTCATTCGCCATCTACCGTTTCGTACTGGCGGCTGTGTTCTTTTTCATTATTTTGTAAGCCATTGTTTGTTGCTTTATAACCAAAAAGGGATATCCGCACGGCATGAACCATCTGCCCTCGGATATCCCTTTTTTGATCATACTGAAACCATATTTACTGAAATGATAAATAAACTCATTCCATTCTTGAATCTGCGTTCAGATTATTGTTTGGATTCCAGCGTAGTCAGGTACTCAGAAACTTGAGCTGGCGTTTTGGCAAATTTGCTGTGCAAATGGGCAATTTTTTCACCGTTGCGGAAAACGAGCAGGCTTGGAATGCCTCGTACCTGATTTTCCTCGGCAATCGGCTGGAATTTCTCGGCGTCGAGCGCAAAGAAACGCTTATCTGCGTTTTCCGCGATAATGCCGTCCATGAATTTATCCAGTGTCTTGCAATCCGGACACCAGGTTGTATCAAATTTTACGACGGTCAGGCCGTCACCATTAATCAAATCCTGATATTGCTGCTGTGATTCAATGCGTTCCATGGGCATTTCCCTCCTAGGGTATATTTATGAACGTCTCCATACTCAAGTACGGATGATAAACCTGAGCTTATTCTTATATTGTAATGATTCTCTCATATATTGCAACTGCAGCGAGTACACGTTAGCATATCAGCGGTACTGCGCATCATAACGATTGGCCCGGCTGATTTGCTGTAGTGCCTGCCGCTCTTGTTGGGTTAAGGGCGGGATCTTCGCTGCTGCGGTATTATGCTCCAATTGCCGCAATGAGCTTGCACCCGGGATGACAGCCGCGACAGCTGGATGAGACAGGCTGTAACGGATTGCTGTCTGCTCCATGCTGCAATCTGTCCCTGCGAATGCCCTTAATTGCTTTCGTACATCCAGCAGCTCAGCTTCTTCATAGTCCAGATATCCCTTCGCTGCCTTTCCTTCCCCTCCATCGGCCAATACGCCGCTGGCGACAGGCCCGCGTGCAATCACACTAATTCCCCGCTCCTGAAGCAACGGCAGCACCTCTTCCTCTGCACGCCGATCCAGCAAACTATACTGATTCATCACACTGACGATATTTGAGCGTTTGACATATTCTCGAATGACGTGAGGACGAATCGAAGAAATACCATAGTAACGGATGACGCCTTCTCTCTTGAGCTGTTCAAAAGCCTCAATCGTCTCGTCGATGGGATCATCTATCGTTCCTCCGTGAAGCTGATACAGGTCGATATAATCCGTTCCAAGGCGGCGCAGACTCTCTTTGACTGCAGACAGAATGTATGACTTGGACGGGTCCCATCCCCAGCCCTCTTGTCCCGGTAGACGCCGATTGCCAACCTTGGTTGCCAGGATGACATCCTGCCGTCGCCCGCGGATCGCCGCGCCCACAATTTCCTCATTGCGCCCATGATGGTACAAATCGGCTGTATCCAGCAGATTTACGCCCCTGTCTAACGCTTCATGTATCAGGTAGACCCCTTGCTGCTCCTCCGTACCAATCGACATACATCCCAAGCCAATCTCGCCCACCAGTAATTCCGAAGATCCCAGACGGTTTTTTTTCATTTATGTTCCCCCTTGCGTCTATTTTTGTGTAACATCAAGTATTGAATTTCTCTTTATTATACGTATTCAAGTGCCCTGAACCAAACTTGAACCTAGCCTATCCAGACAAAACACGAGTTTCAGTCAGTATAAAAATAAACGCCAAAGGATCGAGATATCACATTCTCTTCCTTTGGCGTTTATTGTTTAAAACCAATATAAAAGCTTTATCCAAGCAACCACGCGACAGCTTTGGGAAATTGGCGCCGAAAGTGGTTTATGTTATGAACTGCTCCCTTATCCTTTACCAACCGTACCTCACGCTCCGTCAAACCATAGGCAAGCAGTGTATCACATACCTGGAGCGTCAGCGGAACCATATCTTTTTGTACAGTCGTTTTCCCTTCACCTTCACAGGTGCCGACAGATACATAAAAGCGGTGTGTTCCAGCCGTTACAGCGGCATTAGATGCTGACTGCACGTACTCAATCATACCCGGGTACCAGTAGGAGCCTGAAATCGAGCCGATGCGTCCAAACACGTCCGCATATCGAAAAGCGGCATACATGGAAATCAGTCCACCCAGCGAGGCGCCGATGATTCCTGTATGCTTCGGTCCGGTTTGAACCGGATATCCCGCCTCAACGTGTGGCATTATTTGGGTAACCATAAATTCCAGATAAGCATCGCCGCCCCCGCCAAAAGCAGGCCTGCCTTCTACTAAAGCTACCGCCTGCCAAGGTGTATAGTCATCCAGCCGATTTACTGGCTGAATGCCCACCAGTACTACACGGGGCAGCTCCCCCGTAGCAAAACACCGCTCCAGCTCATCCAGGCTGCCTAGAAATAATGAACTGCCATCCTGCACATACAGCACAGGATACAGCTCATTATGATTCACGGAGACGGGAGGTGTATAGACGTGCACAAGATACCCATCTAGTAAAACTTCATCTATATGCCCTTTCATTTCAACGCAGCATCAATTTCCTTGATCATTTCAGATACGGATTCCAGACCATTACCTGACAGGTACCAGTAGTTAGGATCAAGGTATACAATATGACCGTTTTTAAATGCATTGGTTTTCTTCACCAATTCGTTCTCAATGGTTTGTTTACCTGTAACCTGTTCCTTACCTTCCTCGACTACCACAGCCCCACGGTCAACAACAAAAATATAATCCGGATTTTTTTGCTGTACATATTCAAAAGAAACCTTTTGTCCATGCGTGGATACTTTAATGTCAGGATCTACAGTTGTGATGCCAAAAGCATCATGAATGATGCCGAAGCGGGATTGTGAGCCATATGCGCTCAGGCTTCCTTCATTCGTCAGCACGATCAAGCCTTTAGCTTTGCTCGCTACAGCCTTATCATGCACAGCCTTGATGGAGCTGTCAATCGCAGCCAGTTCCTGTTTGGCAGCATCTTCTTTGTCAAAGATTTGCCCCAGCGTTTCTACGTTTTTCTTAAAGGAATTGATATAATCCTTGGTATCAACAGCCATCGAAATAGTAGGTGCAATTTTGCTCAATTCTTTGTATGCATCTGCTTGTTGTCGGGTGATAAAAAAGTGTGGAACCAGTAGAAAATTCTGGATAAGTATAGGAAAAGTTTAGAATGACTTGCATACATATTGCCTTTCTCCTTGCAGTCTAAGTGTTTTCGTATTTCTAAACTTCTGCAGGAATTGGCAAAGAGTAGATCGAGCATTGATTTCAATTGCGTATAATTTTATCACTATAGGTAATAATATCAATTGTTGTTAAAACTAAATTAAGGAGGCTATACCCATGGAAGAGCAACAGGTTATATTAAAAATTGGAGAGAAAGAATACCAATGTCCTACTTTACAAGTTGAAGATTCAAATGCGATGGTAAGGTCAATGGATTGTGCTTGTGGTTGTGCTGGTAATGCCGGAGCAGGCAGTGGATCTGGTTTACAATAAATTACGATACGTAATGATGGTAAATCACGATATTAGACAGAGTCGTAGTCCCGGCTCACATTCATTGGTAAGTCGGAATGGAATAAGCCTGGGTAAAATCCCGGGCTTATTTATGGGAACGCTTAAATGATGAAGAGTTAGTTGAGAGCAGGCCGTAATCTGAACTATTTACGTGAGCACTTGGAACGACCATATATTCGGACAAAAAGTTACGTTAAAGCGATATTCAATATTGTAAATTGGCCTTCAGGTCGCACCGTAGTTATCGTCTGTCTATTCTGGCACTTTTTACGGTGATGTTTCTATCTCGACCGGATCTATCGGCAAAATGCATCGCGTTCGGCAACGGTAATCCAGATATCCACGAATAAGCTTTCTGGGATTGCCCACTTATGTTTTCCGGCTTCGCCAATCAGCTCCAATGTAGTTCTATTGCTACCCCCCATAGCTTACTCGTAATGGTGCAACACCCTATCACCTTAAGGCAACAGGTACGGGGTGACAATATTAATTATCTCTATATACTTCATAACCATCCAACGGGTCATTTATGAATTGATGTACAAGTTAATTTATACAGTTTAATAATGTTGTTAAAAATTAAAGTATACTGATGTCCTACTTTTAAAGTTGAAGGTTCGCATAAGATGGTATGGTCAGAGACTTGTGATTGTGCATGTATTAGTAATCCTGTAGGCATGGTGGGGAACAAAATTTCGTTATGTAAAGGTGGTAAATACGATGTTAGATAGAGTTTTAATCCCGACACGACTTTCATTGATCTATCGGAATGGAGTAAGTCTGGGCTATAATCCCGGGCTCAATTTATGGGAGCGCTTAGATGATGATACTGCTGAGGTATTGCGATGGCTTCGAGCAGGTCGTAGTCGAAACGATATACGTGAGCACTTGGAACGGCGTTTTGATTATATTCCAGCCTTGGCCTTGAATCGTCTTGAGGAGATTCTTAAATGGTGTGTCTTACGAAGATTGCTTTATCTCGACCGAGAGCCGCAAATACCTGAACTTGTCCATTCCGATAATTCTTTAAAAACTGTGTATTGGGTCTGTACTCAAGCTTGCAACTTACGTTGTACTTATTGTTACCAAGTAGCTTCGATGGCCCGTCCGCACGAATTAACTACATCTGAGGCCATTGACTTAGTGGATCAGGTGGTGGAAACTGGTGCCACGACACTTATCTTTACCGGAGGAGAGCCCATGACGAGGCGTGATCTGCTGGATATAGCCCGCTATGCCCGAAGCCGTGGCCTACGTACGAATATCATCAGTAATGGTCATTATATAACTCCAAAGAATATCAACAAAATCGCATCCATTTTTAATGAGGTGACGATCAGTCTTGATCATGGCCTTGCCGAACACCATGATCATCATCGAGGTAAGGGGAGTTGGCAACGGGTTGTTCATGCTATTGACTTACTTATAAATGCTGGAGTAAACGTAAACATTAACTCCGTACTTTCACAACTTGGTCTCCGAGATGTAAAAGAATTGCTCAGTTTTGCGCGCAATCGACAATTGGGTGTCCATCGAATCATTCCGCAATTCCCAATGGGGCGAGGTGGTTGTAACCGCAACAGTGAGCTTAGCCCAAGCGAACTGATGAGCCTGAATGATCAGCTTTATCGTGCCAACCAAGAGCTGACAAGCGAAAGTGACACCCAGATACAAACGGAAGGGTCCTACAGCAGGAAGAAGAGTCGTCGAAACCACTGTGGTGCCGGACTGAGCGAAATCTCAATAGACCCGGAGGGCTGGGTTTTTCCATGCAAACTACTTCAATATTCAGAGTTCAAAACCGATAACATTCGGGATCGTCGCCTAGCTGAAATTTTCCAAAACCACCCTTCATTTAAGGTGATTCAGAGCAAGGTAGTCGATAAACTATCATCCTGTAAGACATGTATCATCAAGAATCACTGTGGAGGTGGTTGCCGAGGGATACATTATTCGTTTACAGAGAAATATATCCAGTCAGATCAGATGTTCTGTGCCTACCTGCGCAGCACCTTTGAACACCAAACTTGGAGCAGCACGGGCGATATTCCGTCTGCCCGTAAAGTCCACTTCTATGACTAAACGGTATATTCCATACAAACTACTAGTGTTTTAGTCAAAGAAGAGAAGGAGGCAAACTTATGAATAAAGTGCAACGCATACCGGAAGTGATATGGGATCAGATAGATGGGGAAACAGTGCTCTGCCACACTGGAACCGGTGTGTTTTTCACCACAAACGATATCGGTGCTCTTATTTGGGAATTATGTGATGGTCTAACGTCTGTTAAAATATTGGAGGAATTACAAAAATTCTACCCTCAAGAAGATTTCCAAAGGCTGTCCGCAGATGTAGGTCATTTTATCGAATCCTTGCTAGATGTAGGGCTGATCGACATTATTAGTGATTGAGAAAAATGGAGGTATGTTATATGTCCGTAAGAATTACTGAAAGTTGCGTTACCTGTGGTGCATGCGAGTGGGAATGTCCGAATGAGGCAATCAAGCCGGGATCGTTGCGTCCGGTTGTAGACCTGAATGTTTGCACCGAATGCTACGGATTCTTTGGAGAGAGCCAATGTATTGTAGTATGCCCCGCTGATGCGATTATGGTAGAACATGAACCGGTAGAACAGCTCATGAAACGGTTTAAGCAGGTTCATCCGAACCGAACAGCGTACAATACATCGATCTGGCAACGCATTTAACGAAACATATAATTGACGTTGAGGAGTTGATTTTGTATCAACTGGAATTATTTCCGAAGTAACCTTTACCTTTATAGGATACAGACAGAAATACACTTCAAACGTTGAACCATACCGTATTGAGTTAACTGGTGAAATCCACTAATGGAGCAGCTCCCAACTTTCTTTTCTTCGTGTTATCACATGTCTCGGAAAATCCCAGTAAAATCAACAAATTTGGTTCCTTACTTTTTAATTACCTGACACTTGTCTGCCACCGATGATGATGAGTTCAGGAGAATCGTTTTGCCGAGATCATCCACCAAACCGCGCAACGTCTTCATAATCTGAACCGAATGCTTCATATCCAGATTGTTCAGCGGTTCATCCAGCAGTATGTATTCCGTGTCCTGTGCCAGAATCATGGCAATAAAAGCTCGCTGCCGCTGTCCACCACTAAGCAAATCAATATGCTTGTCCTTCATATCCTCCAGTCCCATGTAGGCCATAGACTGCTCCACCATTTTGCGATCCTCGCTGTTCAGCCTGCCCTTGGAATACGGAAAACGGCCGAAGCTCACCAGCTCCTTCACAGTTAGGCGGATATTCACATCATTCGTCTGTTTTAAAATAGAAATCTTCCGCGCCAGCTCCTCGCTTTGGGTCACGCTCACCGCCTGCCCATCAATGAGGATTTCCCCCTCATCACTGTCTGTCAGGCGACTGATCATCGACAACAATGTGCTTTTCCCCGCGCCATTGGGTCCAATAAAGGAGGTAATGGTGCCTTTCGGTACGGTGACGGATACCTGATCCACCACATTTTTATTCCCGTAGCGTTTAGATACGTTTTTGACTTCTACCATGATTTATTCTCCC
>NZ_ASSB01000243.1:0-7712 GCF_000520755.1 Paenibacillus sp. 1-18 | reverse complement strand
CAGGAAACCCCCCCCCCCCCGATAAAGTTAATAATGACGCTGACCGTTGTCGATAAGTCAAAAACTCGCTCTGCCAGCAGTTAGCAGCCAGCCAAGGCGATGATGCTGACGAATATGGAAGCCCCAAGTTAATCGCATGCTCCCGTCCGAGCGACAGCACATCCAGATACTTGATGAACCTCCACGCATAAGCGAATACAAACACAAGAATCACTACAGATAGCCACAGCAGCTCGGTATTGACATTACTGAAGCTGGCAAAGCTTTTGTCCTGAACTTTCGCAAATTCGTTGGGGTCAATCAGCACTTCCATAAAGGTGGACAAACTGTTGAACAGCGTGCCGAACACCAGACCAATCAACAGAAGTACATAGATCCCGCGTCCATCCTTGCGAAAAATTAATTTGTACAACAAACCTGCAAACAGCACCATCAAGCCCACGGACAGTAAGAAATTCAGCTCTCTGCTGGTCGAAATGAACGGTACGGAGCCAAACGCAAACACTATGGTGGTCTGAATCAGCATATACAATGAATCCAGCCCGATAATACTCGGGGTCAAAATTTTGTTATTGGTAATCGTCTGGAAAATAACCGTTGCAAAAGCAATCGAACCCCCTGTCAGGATGAAGGCAGCGATCTTTTTCAATCGTCGTGGCAGCGCGTAATGCCAGGTATGTGGAAGATCTATAAACACGAAAGCAGCAATCAACACAAGCGCGGCAGCAGCTAATATGCCAATTTTTAATTTAGGATTCATAAGCCCTTCTCCTCAGCAGCAAATACAAGAACAACGCGCTCCCGATCACACCAACCGTAAGCCCTACAGAAATTTCATACGGATAAATAATCACCCGCCCTAAAATATCGCAAAACAGCACAAAGACGGCGCCCAGGATCGCTGTATGGGCCAGACTTTTTTTCAGATGATCCCCCATATACATGCTGACCAGATTGGGTACAACCAGCCCCAAAAAGGGAATCGTCCCGACCGTTAAGATGACAACAGAGGAAACCAAAGCCACGATCATCAAACCGACATTGACGGTGCGCTTGTAATGTACGCCCAAATTGGCCGCAAAATCCTCACCCATGCCTGCAATTGTAAAACGATTCGCATATATGTACGCCAACGCAACCAAAGGAACACTAAGATACAGCATCTCGTAGCGTCCGCTCATGATCAGGGAAAAATCGCCCTGCATCCACGAAGAAATGCTCTGGATCAGATTGTATTTATAAGCAAAGAAGGTCGTCACTGAATTCAAAATGCCTCCGAACATCAAACCAACCAATGGGATAAATACCGGGTCCTTGAAACGGATTTTATCCAGTATCTTCATGAAAATCAGTGTCCCCGCCAGGGCAAATCCGAAAGCCGTCAGCATCTTCGTCCAAAATCCAGCCGCTCCAAACACCATAATCGCGGTCAAAACACCCAAGCGTGCAGCATCCATCGTTCCTGCGGTAGTAGGCGATACAAACCGGTTCTGGGTAAGCTGCTGCATGATAAGTCCACAGATACTCATACTCGCTCCAGCGATAATAATGCTAATCAAACGTGGAAGCCTGCTAATCAGGAGCACCTGCGCCTGATCATCGGTAAGGTGGAACAAATCAAGTGGAGTGACATCATGAACACTTATAAAAACCGAGGCAAAGCCCAGTAGCAGAAAAGCCAGTATTAAATAACGCAATTTCTTCATGTTTTTAACCAAGGGAGCCTGTTCTCCATAAACCTATACCAAGCTTCGGCCCTGTCCTCCCTTCAATAATGATAATCATTATCAAAATGAACTAGCATAAATTATATCAGTGATATTGTATCTGTCAAATTTTTTGCATTGAATAAACTATGGCAAAAGGAGGCTAGCAAAACTTGAATAGTCTGAAGAGCGAATGAGCAAATAAGAGCAATATCCTGTAAAATAGAGGTGGAGGATTTTAGGCCCCTCTTTTCCATTTTTACTGTAAGCAGTTCTTGGAATTCGGGATTCATTAACTTGATGAATCAAAAAAACAGGAGGAACATGATGAATCACATACTAATCGTCGAGGACGATATCGCCTTGAGTAACGGTATTGTTCTTGCTCTTAAAGAACCTAACAACCTATTTACGCAAACGTATGACATAGCTGCTGCAAAAGAACAATTGAACGTCACTGCCTTTGACCTAATGATTCTTGATGTAAATTTGCCGGATGGAAGTGGACTCGACCTTTTAACCCATATACGAAAAAAAACAACTATACCCGTCATCGTTCTGACTGCGAATGATATGGAAACAGATGTCGTCACTGGTTTTGAACTGGGGGCTGACGACTATATCACAAAGCCTTTCAGTCTTATGGTACTGAGAGCAAGAGTCGGCGTTCAGCTAAAGAAATCCAGATACTCGCTTGCAGACTCCATTCAGCTCGACAATTTTTCCTTTTCATTCGAGAGGATGGAATTTATTAAGAATGGTACGCCCATTGAACTAAGTAAAACTGAACAAAAATTGTTGCGCATCCTAATCAACAATCGAGGAAATACCGTTTCGCGTGATCATTTGATAGACAGCATCTGGACTGACGGAGCTGAGTATGTAGGTGAAAATGCCTTGTCGGTTACGATAAAAAGGTTGCGGGATAAATTGGAGGATCATCCCTCCTCCCCACAATATATTAAAACGGTGTATGGGCTGGGCTATACATGGGCGATGAAATAAGATGACAACACTCCTTTATATGTGTATTGGAATTGGCGTCGCTGCTGTATGCACTGCTGTGGTTGCTATTATGCTGTATCGCAGGAGCGTCCAAAGAACAATGAAAACTATTGAGAACATGCTGGATGCCGCGATAAATGGCAGCTTCTCAGAAGATGTCTTTGATGAATCCGTTCTCTCTGCAATAGAAGCGAAATTTGCCAAATTTCTTTCTATTTGCTCCGTGTCTTCCGAAAAACTGCTTGCCGAAAAGAATAAAATAAATGAGCTGATTTCCGATATTTCACATCAAACAAAAACGCCTATTGCTAATATCCTGCTTTATTCCCAACTACTTAGCGAATACGAACTACCGCAGGATACCTCCACTTGTGTGAAAGCTTTATCTGCACAGGCCGAAAAGCTTAACTTTCTGATCCATGCATTAGTTAAAACTTCACGGCTTGAAGCTGGGATTATCACGGTATCGCCAAGGCGGGAATCTGTTCAAAAGCTTCTCGATGCTGCACTGGAGCAAATAACGCCAAAGGCAGATGCCAAAGGGATTTCAGTTATTAGGGAGGACACAGTTACCCATGCTTATTTTGACCTAAAGTGGACGAGTGAAGCTGTCTATAACATTATGGATAACGCCATAAAATATACAGAGGCAGGCGGAAGCATGAATATAAAAGTGATGGCATACGATTTGTTTTGCAGAATTGATATTACCGATAGCGGCATAGGCATTGCAGAAGAAGAACAAGGTAAAATCTTTACCCGCTTCTTTCGCTCCCCCACTGTTAGCTCGCAGGAGGGTGTCGGGATTGGGTTGTTTTTAGCTAGAGAAATCATCGCTGCGGAGGGGGGCTATATCAAGGTATGGTCACGCTACGGCAGTGGCTCTACCTTCTCTATTTTTCTTTCTATGGATACTTAATCCTTTCAGTATTGTTAGATTCCAGAAAGATTGTAGAAAGATTAGTGTGTTAGTGTCTGTACTGTAGATGACTACGGTCCAGACATTTTTTTGTGAAGGAGAACGTATATGGCTCTGTTAAAAACACAGGAATTGAAAAAGTATTATGGTAACGGGGATACTGCTGTTCATGCCTTAGATGGAGTTAACCTGGAGGTGGAAAGCGGAGAGTTTGTGGCCATTGTCGGTACATCCGGGAGCGGCAAATCTACCCTTCTCCATATACTGGGTGGACTTGATCGTCCAACCAGTGGAAACGTTACGATTGACGGCAAGGATATTTTTACATTGAAGGACGAAGAATTGACTATTTTTCGCAGACGAAAGATTGGCTTTGTTTTTCAAAATTACAACCTGGTGCCTGTCTTGAATGTCTACGAAAATATTGTGCTTCCTATTGAACTGGATGGTAAAGAGCCAGACAAAACCCACATAGATAAAATTGTACATACTTTGGGTCTTGACCAAAAGTTGAATAACCTGCCCAACCATCTATCGGGAGGCCAGCAGCAGCGTGTAGCCATCGCCAGAGCATTGGCAGCGAAACCTGCAATTGTTTTAGCAGATGAACCCACCGGGAACCTGGACAGTAAAACCAGTCTGGATGTGATGGGATTGATCAAAGTATCCAGCCAACAGTTCGCCCAAACGATGGTAATGATTACTCATAATGAAGAAATCGCGCAGATGGCAGACCGCATCATCCGCATTGAGGACGGTAAAATAGTTGGCGGTGAAGGCAAATGATTCAGGTTAGAAATAAAAAAGCGATCCGCAATCTGGCAGATAAGAGCTTCAAAGTAAACAAAGCCCGTAACCTCTTTGCCATTGTTGCCATAGCTCTCACTTCATTGTTATTTACAACGTTGTACACCTTGGGGATTGGCGCTGTTGAAAACTTACAGCGGGCAACTATGCGACAGTCCGGTGGAGATGGACATGCCGTACTTAAATATATAACGGATGACGAATTTAATCATGTCAAGGATCATCCGTTAATCAAGGAAATAGCTTATAACCGTATATTAAGCGACGGAGTTATGAACGATAACTTTCTAAAGCGGCACACAGAGTTCTGGTATTACGATGATGTAGGGATGAAGCTTGGTTTTATTGAGCTTAAAGAGGGACACAGGCCTGTGGCGGAAAATGAAGTGATTGCAGACTCCAAGACACTGCAGCTATTGGGTGTTCCACTGGAGCTTGGAGCACCTTTGAGGCTGAAGCTTAACATACGAGATAAAGAAGTACAGCGTGATTTTATCCTCTCCGGCTGGTGGAAAAGCGATCCTGTGTTTAACGCAGGACAAATATTGGCCTCCAGATCCTATGTGGATGCTCATGCCAAGGAATTACAAAGCAACTATAAAAAAGATCACTTCCATACAGGAACCATTAGTGCATATATGATGTTCGACAACAGCCTTGATTTGCGAGGAAAGCTCAATAAAGTGATTACCGAAAGCGGTTATTCACTTGACGAAGATGCACCGAACTATATCGCGAATAATGTAAATTGGGCATACATCTCGACTAATTTTAGTTTAGATACAGAGACAATCATAGCGTTAACTTCTGCCCTGTTACTGATCATGTTTACCGGTTATTTGATTATATATAATATTTTCCAAATATCAGTGATGCGAGATATCCGTTTTTACGGTCTCTTAAAGACGATCGGTACAAGCCGCAAGCAGATACGCCGGATTATTCGCAGACAAGCACTGATTCTATCAGCGCTAGGAATCCCAATCGGATTGATAGCAGGTTTTTTTGTCGGTAAATCGCTCGTGCCTTTTATCATAAATATGAGTATATATAACGGTACCGAGGTATCGGTATCCCCCAACCCATGGATTTTTATAGGATCGGCTTTGTTCGCACTCATTACCGTAATGATCAGCACTTTCAAGCCAGGCAGAGTTGCCTCGTCCGTATCGCCGGTAGAAGCAGTCAGATACACAGGTGGAGTAAACAAGAACAATGGTAAGCTGAAAAAATCAATCGGAGGTGCAAAAATCCACCTCATGGCTCGTTCCAATTTGGGGCGTAATAAAAAACGCACCGTTTTAGTGGTTATAAGTCTTTCTTTAAGCTTGGTCCTTCTGAACACTGCCTTCACACTATCTCGGAGCTTTGATATGGATAAATTTTTAGCCAAATTTAATGATACCGATTTTCTTATTGCTCATGCTGAATATTTCCAGATTCCCAGCAGTTTTAGTGGGCAAGAAAATGGGACCACCGAAAGTTTTATTAAGGCTGTACAGGCACAACCAGGCTTCAAAGAAGGCGGCCGATTGTACGGTGACCCAACAGCTTTCACGGCTGAAAATACAAAGGGAATTACGGATGATACCCAGAACACTGACGCTCACGGCAACTTCCTTGTAGACGTGTATGGGCTGGAAGATTTGCCCCTGCATCGACTGCAATTGATTGATGGCGAGCTTGATTTTAAGAAACTGGCTTCCGGTAAGTATATCCTGGAGGGAGTCGAACTGAACGACAACGACAAGCCTTACATGGAAAGCATTCATCATAAAGTGGGGGAGAACGTTACATTGCATAGTTATGCAGGAACAGCAGATGCTCCACTGAATACAGAGGATATAGCACATAAGTTTACAGTACTTGGCCATGTCGGTATCAAATCCACCAATTCGAATCGCCTTTCGAGCTATAATAGCTTCTACCTCCCGGCAGAAATATACAAATCACTTGTAAAAGAGCCTGCTGTGATGAGTTATGCCTTTAATGTATCCTCGAATCAGGAAGCGTCCATGCAGAGCTTTTTGAAGCGCTACACTGAAACAATCGAACCGATGATGAACTACGAATCCAAAATTACATCAAGGGACGCTTTATCAGGTATGCAAACCACTGTCGAGTTGATCGGTGGCACGCTTAGCTTGATTATTGGCCTGATAGGTATCCTGAACTTTTTAAATGCGATTTTAACCAGCATACTGACCCGGCGCAATGAATTTGCTATGTTGCAGAGCATAGGCATGACTAAACGGCAATTGCGGGGAATGCTGATTTATGAAGGACTGTATTATGTTTGCGCCACCAGCCTGACCTCTATTCTATTGGCAGTCTTATTTTCTCTTTTGATTGTAAAACCGTTTTGCAGCTTGCTATGGCTTTTAAGCTATCACTTTATACTTTGGCCACTTCTAGCCTCATTGCCTTTACTGTTATTGCTTGGGATACTTATTCCAGTAGCAGTCTATTCTATGAACGACAAACAAAGTATTGTAGAACGACTTCGGGAATCAGAATAGATTTACCGAGAAAGTCCAAAATACCAGTGTGGATTATAAAAAGATGACTCCTGATCAATTCAGAGGTCATCTTTTTAGCATAGAAAGGTTCTTATTTGCAGAACAACTATCCCCGCCACTCTTCCCGCAGTAGCCCCATTCGGATCGAATCATAATACTCTCCATTATAATATCTGCACTTGCGAAGCCTGGCTTCGAGGGTCATGCCCAGCTTCTCCCCCACCTTCATCATCCGACGGTTTCCTGACCAGGTTGTAAAGCCTACTCTTACTAAAGGCAATGTATTAAACAAATGGTCGATCCACAATCGAAGTGCTCTCGTACCATAGCCACCACTCCAATACTCCGAATCATAGATACCTATCCCCATTTCAAGCCATTGGGAAGGTTGATGCTCCCAATAGTAGCTTACGGTTCCAATGATCTTGCCTTCCACCTCAATGAGCCAAAAGTCATCTTGTTCGACTCGATCTTCTTTACCTTGTAAATAATCCTCCCAGGAAAGCGCCCTATGTTCGTAATAAGGCGCATCCCATTGCTTCCATTCTGGAGCTTCTTCTTTATAGGTTAGCGTCCAAAGAGCATGTAAGTCTTCTTCTTTTACAGGCCTAATGGTTAAATCCTTGTCCGTGTAGATGGAGATCACCCCTGACCATCATGGTTTTACTACTGGGCTCGCACCTGATTTGCACCGGGCTGGATTTCCGGTGGGATCGGGCATACGTAAGGCTGATCGCCAAGTCTGGCCCGTAAGTC
>NZ_ASSB01000242.1:0-814 GCF_000520755.1 Paenibacillus sp. 1-18 | reverse complement strand
TTTCCCCGCTTCCCGATTCAAGCAGTATTGTCGGAGTGCCGCTACCAAGTTTGCGAATATGGAGTCGATAGCCTCCGACGTCAACCATTTTCCCCAGAGGAGGATATTGCAATTTATCCTGTTTGGATGCAATCCACTCATAAACAAACCCAGAGATAACGACAAGTAGTAAGCAAGAGATGACAAAAAACACAATTCTCGTCCATGTTCGCCTTCGTTGCTTCATTTGAAGATCTACTCCTCTATAGTGTTATAATTAATCATCAGCTAATGTCATATGAAACAAAATTTCTTTTGTGTGGTTTGTGACTTGCTGAAGATTCATGTAAACCATCAAAATGGAGTTCTGTAATATCCGTCTATTCTCTATTAGAGGGTGGGTGGTTATGGCGATGGCGTTCTCTTATCATGTTTACCCATCCTTTCCTTGTCAAATCATTAATATTAAAGGAAAATCAGACTTTGAATTGAATTGTAATGAGTAATACGGGAGGTTATAAACAATTTAATAAAAAAGGTTGCATTTAAATATCTAGTATGATATATTCTAATTCCGGCCAAGAAATACAATATTGCGAGCGAGTGTTACAAAAAAAGATTTTTTAAAAAAATCTTGCAAAGTTGGTTCGGACATGATAAGATGTAAGATTTGATAAGGCGACGAACTGAGTCAGCGAAAAAGAAATGTTTGATCTTTGAAAACTGAACAACGAGTGAGTAAACTGCGAAGGTTTCGGTCATGCCGCAAGGCTGAACGGAGCTGGAGCAAAAAGAGATATTTTATCTCGTCAGTTTCAAAATGAGCGAATCGCTC
>NZ_ASSB01000241.1:0-37815 GCF_000520755.1 Paenibacillus sp. 1-18 | reverse complement strand
CCCGCCGTAAACAGCTTATCGTATCGCGGACCGTCCACCCGGAGGCACGTCAGGTATTGGCTGCCTATGCACGTGGTCTGGGCTTGGACATCGTGGAGATTGGCTATTCCGACGGTGTAACGGATGCAGAGGCATTGGCAGAGGCCGTATCGGAACAGACGGCAGCTGTTTTGGTCCAAAGCCCCAACTTCTTCGGAGCCGTGGAAAATGTGAAGCTCATGGCTGACCTGATCCACGCACACCAAGGGCTTATGGTTGTCAGCGCCAATCCGCTGGCACTGGGCTTGCTGGAGACGCCCGGCAAGCAGGGAGCGGATATTGTCGTAGGAGACGCACAGCCACTTGGCATCTCTTCCTCCCTCGGCGGCCCGACCTGCGGTTATTTTGCCGTTTCTCAAGCGCATATGCGCCGCATCCCCGGACGCATTGTAGGCCAAACCACAGACCGCAATGGTAAACGCGGCTTCGTGCTGACCTTGCAGGCACGGGAACAGCATATCCGCCGTGAAAAGGCCACGTCTAACATTTGCTCCAATCAAGCGTTGCTTGCTTTATCTGCGTCTGTGTATTTGTCCGTCATGGGTAGACGGGGCATGCAAGAAGTAGCCGAGCTGAATTTGCATAAAAGCCGCTATGCATTAGAGCAATTGCTGAGCTTGAAGGGTGTGACTGTCTCCTTTAACGCGCCGACCTTTAACGAGTTTGCCCTCAAGCTGCCCGATGGTACGGATATGAACAAGCTCCAGGCCGGACTGCTCGCTGCAGGATTTATCGGCGGCTATGAGTTGGGCCGGGACTACGAGGAACTTGCCGGTCACATGCTGATCGCTGTGACGGAGCAAAGAGCCAAAGAAGAGATTGACCAATTTGTACACACTTTGGGGGGATTGCTATGACACACACCGGACAAGATCAGAAGCAAGAGTTGTTGAAGAAACACGATCAAGCGCTCATTTTTGAATTGAGCCGTCCGGGTCGCATCGCCTATTCCCTTCCCGCATGCGACGTTCCCCGTCGTCCGGTGGCAGAGCTTTTGCCGGATTATGCGCTGCGCAGCGAGCCTGCGGCATTACCGGAGCTATACGAAGTAGACGTGATTCGCCATTACACCGCCTTGTCCCGGCGCAATTTTGGCGTGGACAACGGGTTTTATCCGCTTGGCTCCTGTACGATGAAATACAACCCGAAGGTAAACGAGGATGTCGCCCGTTATGCAGGCTTTGCTAAAATTCATCCCTATCAGCCTGAGAATAGCATCCAGGGTGCCATGGAGCTGCTGCATACGCTCCAAAACGATCTGGCCGCGTTAACCGGCATGGATGCCGTCACCCTTCAGCCCGCCGCTGGCGCCCATGGCGAATGGACCGGGCTGATGATGATCCGCTCATACCATGAAGCCCGTGGTGAGCGACGTACCAAGGTGCTCGTGCCGGATTCCTCGCACGGAACGAACCCCGCCAGCGCAACCGTCGCGGGCTTCGAGACGATCACTCTTCCCTCCACCCCTCAGGGGCTGGTGGATCTGGACGCACTGCGTCAAGCTGTAGGCAACGACACCGCTGCGCTCATGCTGACCAACCCGAACACGCTTGGCCTGTTCGAGAAGCAAATCGCTGCCATTGCCGCGATTGTGCATGAGGCGGGGGGGCTGCTCTACTATGACGGCGCGAACTCCAACGCCATCATGGGCATTACCCGCCCCGGGGATATGGGCTTCGATGTCGTGCATCTCAATTTGCACAAAACGATGAGTACCCCGCATGGCGGAGGCGGACCCGGTGCAGGGCCTGTCGGCGTGAAGCAGCGGCTCATTCCCTATTTGCCCAAGCCGCTGGTTGTACGTGATGCTCAGGGTACGTACCACTGGGACAGGGAGCAGGGAGATTCCATCGGGCGGGTCAAAGCCTTTTACGGCAACTTCGGTATTCTCGTCCGAGCCTATGCCTACATCCGCAGCTACGGTCCTGACGGCTTGAAGCGGGTCTCTGAGTGTGCTGTACTTAATGCCAATTATATGATGCACCGGCTGGCTCCGTATTTTGAGCTTCCCTATCCGGGACATTGCAAACACGAATTCGTGATGTCTGGACAGAATTTAAAAAAATTTGGAGTGCGTACGCTTGATGTTGCCAAACGATTGCTCGATTTCGGCTACCATCCGCCTACGATTTATTTTCCATTAAATGTAGAGGAATGTATCATGATTGAGCCGACGGAAACGGAAAGCAAAGAAACGCTTGATGGTTTTATCGACACCATGATTCAGATTTCGCGAGAAGCGGAGGAGAAGCCGGAGCTAGTGCTTAACGCACCCTATACCACACCTGTCACACGCTTGGATGAAACTACCGCTGCCCGCAAGCCTGTATTGAACTGCTCGTGCAGCTAAAAGCGATTTTTATCTAAAGTATATAAAAAAGAAGCATACAAAAAAGCCGGTATCTGTTAAGATACCGGCTGCTGTATGTACACAGCAATTTTTTGTTGGAAAAGATATTACCCTTAAAAATGTGATACCCTTAGCCTTCAATGCTTTGAACCAATTCAACAACCTGTTCGGCTGTTTGCATGTCCAAAGCTTTTGCAGCCAGTTTTTCCATGTCTGCACGAGACAATTTGGAAATTTGACTGCGTGCTGGCAGAATGGAAGTTGCGCTCATACTGAACTCATCGAGTCCCAGACCCAGCAGCAACGGAATTGCTGTTGCATCCCCTGCCATTTCGCCGCACATACCAACCCAACGTCCTTCACGGTGAGCTGCATCAATAACCATTTTCACCAGACGCAGAATGGATGGATTGTATGGTTGATACAAGTAAGATACGCGTTCGTTCATACGGTCTGCAGCCATCGTGTATTGGATCAGATCGTTCGTACCGATACTGAAGAAATCAACTTCTTTCGCGAATTGATCAGCCAATACCGCGGTAGAAGGGATTTCTACCATGATGCCCAGCTGAATTTCTTCAGCTACGGCTACACCCTCGGCTACCAACTTTTCCTTTTCCTCCAGCAAAACTGCTTTTGCTTCACGGAATTCGTTCAGTGTAGCAATCATCGGGAACATGATACGCAGGTTACCGTGTACACTTGCCCGCAACAAAGCACGCAATTGAGTACGGAAAATATCCTGACGATCCAGACACAGACGAATAGCACGGAATCCGAGGAACGGATTCATTTCTTTCGGCAGGTCCAGATAAGGAAGTTCTTTGTCGCCACCGATGTCCAACGTACGGACTACAACCGGCTTACCTTCCATTTTTTCCAGAACGGTTTTGTATGCTGTGTACTGTACTTCTTCGGATGGGAGCTTGTCGCGTCCCATATACAAGAATTCTGTACGATACAAGCCGACGCCTTCTCCACCGTTATCCAGAACACCAGCTACGTCGTTAGGCGTACCGATATTGGCTGCCAATTCGACATGGACACCATCGACAGAAACCGTAGCTTCGCCACGCAGCTTTCGCCACTCTTCGCGTTGCTTGTCGTATGCCACTTGTTTAGCACGGTACTCTGCAACGATCTCTTCAGAAGGATTCATGAATACGTGCCCATCCAAACCATCAACGATGATCAAATCGCCGCTTTTAGCTTGAGACAATATATTTTTGGTTCCTACGACCGCAGGAATTTCAAGTGAGCGAGCCATGATCGCCGAATGCGAAGTACGTCCGCCGATATTCGTTGCAAAACCCTTAACAAATTCACGATTCAGCTGAGCTGTGTCGGAAGGTGTCAAATCTTCAGCAAGCACAATCGTTTCTTCGGCAATTTCTGCAGGGCTGACAAAATGAACACCAAGCAGATGATTGAGCACCCGTTTGGTTACATCACGCATGTCAGACGCGCGTTCTTGCAAATATGCACTTTTCATGTTTTCAAACATGGAAATAAACTGTGTAGCCACTTCATCCAAGGCATAGTCAGCATTAAGCTGCTCGTCTCTGATTTTAGCTTTTACTGGATCGATCAATTCAGGATCATTCAGGATCAACAGGTGAGAAGCAAAAATTTCTGCTTTTTTCTCGCCCAGCTCCTTTAATGTTTTCTCCTTAATCGTTTCCAATTCGGTTTGAGATTCTACCAAAGCCGCATCCAATCTTGCAATTTCAGCTTCAACGTCACCAACCGCGCGTCTCTCTACAGCGTAATTCGGATGCTCCAAGATAAACGCCCGGGCAATGGCGATGCCTGCCGAAGCGGCAATCCCGGAGATCTTAAGCATGAACTTCGCCCAGCCCTTCGTTAACGATTACATTTTCAAGAGCTTTCAGAGCTTCAGCAGCTTCAGCGCCTTCACAGATAATATTAATCGTATCACCTTGTTCCAGACCCAGCGACAATACACCCAGAATTGATTTCAAAGTTACTTTTTTACCATTAGCTTCGGCAAAAGATTCAGCACCGCTGAATTTGTTAGCTGTATTTACCAGCGCAGTTGCAGGACGTGCATGGATACCGTCTTCATCTGTAATTCTAAAAGTTGTTTGCATAAATTTGTTCCTCCCACTTTTCTAAAGATAGTATTTGTTTACACGCAGTAAAATACGTGCAGTGAAACCGGGCAATGATCAGACGGGCTATGCCGCCCAATCATTAAACCGAAACACATAGAATTTATTTTATCGTAATTATATCATCTTCGCCAGCCTTCAATACTCCTGTTTTGTTTAAAGTTACAGAGGAGCCTTCTGGAAGGTTGGTAAAAATGACAGGTGAAATGATGGATTTAGCGTTTGCTTTCAAGTATTCCAGGTCTATTTTCATGATCGGCTGACCGGCTGACACAAGATCGCCTTCGTTCACCAAAACGTCAAAACCTTGTCCTTTCAGCTTCACTGTATTCACCCCGATATGAACAAGCACTTCTTTACCGCCATCGGATTGAATACCCACCGCGTGCTTACTTGGGAATACATTAAATACTTTACCATAAACAGGGGATACGATTGTTCCATCATTTGGCACAACTGCAAAACCGTCTCCTGTCATACGCTCTGCAAATACCGGATCGGGAACTGTTGAAATATCAACCAATTCACCATTAACAGGCATCACGATATCTTCCACAATAATCGTTTGTTGCTCTTGTCCAGCTTCCTTTTCCTCTTGTGGGGCTGGTTGTGCCGGAGCAGGTGCAGGCGTGCGTCCCGCCATGATATCAGCCATTTGAGTTTTAATCGTATCGGAACGTGTACCGAAAATCGCCTGTACGTTATTGCCGACTTCAAGGACACCCGATGCGCCAAGCTGTTTCAAACGTGCTTTGTCAACGTTCGATTTTTCATTAACCTCGATCCGAAGACGTGTAATACAAGCATCCAGATGCTTGATATTCGAGGAACCACCAAAAGCCGCCAAAATGTTGTGTGGAAGCTCGTCACTACTACCGACTGCTGCACCATCCACATTTTCTGTAGCCTCTTCACGCCCTGGCGTTTTCAGGTTGAACTTCCGTATGATGAATCGGAATCCGAAGTAGTAAATTACCGCCAAAATCAGACCGACGATGATGACATACCACCAAGGAGTACGGTTTGGAATAATCCCGAAAATCAGGAAGTCGATAAATCCGCCGGAAAACGTCATACCGATTTTAACATTCAAAATTTGCATGGCCGCGAACGACAAACCTGCAAACACAGCATGTACTGCAAAAAGTAATGGAGCTACAAACAGGAAAGAAAATTCCAGCGGCTCCGTAATCCCTGTCAAAAACGAAGTCAATGCTGCTGAACCCATAATACCTGCTACATATTTTTTGTGTTCCGGTCTTGCTTCATGATACATCGCAAGCGCTGCGGCTGGCAGACCGAACATCATGAACGGGAACTTACCCACTTGGAACGTACTTGCAGTCAAGGTTACTCCATCACGAAGCTGGTTAATGAAGATTTGCTGGTCACCATGAATCGTTTGACCTGCTTTGTTAACATATTCGCCGAACTCAAACCAGAACGGAAAATACCAGATATGATGCAATCCGAAAGGAATGAGTGAACGTTCAATGACACCAAAAATGAAAGCTGCCAATGTCGGATTGGAATCAACCATGAAGTGAGATACGGCGTTCAGTCCGTGCTGTACGGGAGGCCATACAATGACCAACAGCAGCCCGATCAGCAACGAAGATACTGCCGTTGCAATCGGAACGAAGCGCTTACCTGCGAAAAAGCCCAGATACGAAGGCAGCTCAATTTTGAAAAAGCGGTTGTACATAGACGCGGCCAGGATACCGATGATAATCCCGCCGAATACCCCTGTTTGAAGCGTTGGAATCCCCAATACATTTGCATAGCCCGGGATTTTTTGGGCAATCAGGCCCGGTGTGACGCCAACGGCTGTTCCCAGCGTAATATTCATGACGAGGTAACCGATGATCGCAGCCAACCCTGCTACACCTTCACCGCCTGCCAGACCGACGGCTACGCCGACAGCAAACAACAATGCCAAATTATCAAAAACGATTTGTCCGGCATTCATCATGATCGTCGCAACTGATTGTACCCAGCCCGCATTTAATGCAGGAAAGTACTGGAGAAAATCATGGTTGACCAGCATGTTACCAATTCCCAATAAAAGTCCCGCAGCTGGCAAAATAGCTACAGGAAGCATCAAAGCTTTGCCGACACGCTGTAAAACGCCGAAAAGCTTCTTAAACATACGTTCCACTTCCTTCTCTAAAAAATTAGAATGCAGAGGCAAAACAACAAAAAAGGCATGAGCCGATTTAAGTATGTTTGAACACAACCTTGGGATATAGCTTACCCCTGTAGGCTGTAAACAATCATAACTTAAAACAACTCATGCCTGATCGAATCAGTAACACGTTAAATGTTCAGTTGTTGTCTTGCTCATTACATCGTTGATTATAGCACCCTGTTAGCAGCGAGGCAATACTTTTTTATTTCCCGACTTAGTTATGGTTACTCTCCCTGCTCTTTGCGCTGGGATAACCGCTGCAAATGCATCGTTAAATAGCTGACCTCAGCCGGATACACAGGTTTACGGAGCCTTTTCTCCATAATTTTGGTGAGCTTCCAGGCCAGCATATACATTTCCGGATACTCCTCATTCAAAAGCTTGTCCAATCGATAAATCTCCTGCACAATCTCACCCCGGCGCACACGTTCAATGGCAAATCTCAGATGAGTCAGCAGGCGGGAATAATCAAGAGATTGAAGAGGAATACGATAATCGAGGGTATTCTCGACGACCTGAACCATATCAGCGATCAGACGAGAATCCTTCCGAACCTCGGAAATATGCTGATTCGTCATGGCACTATAAATATGCAAGGCCACAAATCCGATTTCATCTTCTCCCAAATCCACATCCATCTTATCCCTGATTAAAGAAACGGCCTGCTCAGCCATTTTATATTCCTGAGGATATATTTCCCTGGTTTCGTACAGAAACGGATTATGAATTGTAATCCCCTGTTTCTGACGGTTGATGGAAAAAGCGATGTGGTCGGTTAAAGCAATTAATATGTGCTCATTCAAAGGCTTTTTCGCTTGAAGCTGAACCAGATGAAGCACCTCACCGATGACCTCAATGAGCTTTTCATCCAGCTCAGGAAGCAGACGTTTGTATTGCTCCTGCTCTTCATGGCTTTTTAATATAAATAATTTTTCAACTGAATCCAACGGTATAACATCGCCGGCTTTGCGATTGAAACCGATTCCTTTTCCAATCACGACAACCTCATCATGTTCGGGATGCATTCCTATAATCACATTGTTATTCAGCGCTTTCGCCACTTGTAGGCTGCTCACATCCGCACCTCTTTTTATCAGAACCTTGATCCTAAGAATTATAGCATGATGCTCAGAGGAATCCACGTAAAAGTACCAAATATTCTGCTAAAGGTCAATAAAAAGAAAACGCTTTTCATCACACTTGCCGGGAAAAACTGTGATGAAAAGCGGTCTTTCTGTTCAGGATCATCTGCTCCCATAAAGACTTATATTTTATTCTTTATCTGAATAAGCTACCTCAACCGGGGCATGAATGTGCAGCTTATCCGGTTCATCGGAGGATGGTGCGGAATGAAGGCCATTTCTCCCAGTGGTCAGCCCTTTAATTAACTGCTCCACATCAATACCGGATACACTCTTCAGCATCTCGGGAGCTGTAGCCATCACTTCTGTGACATAATTGCTGACACGTGCAGCTCCTTCCCCTTTGCCTGTATCAACAACCGTCAGTTTATCAATGGACGCAATCGGTTCGGCAATACGTCCAGCCAAATCAGGCAGCATCTTCACGATAATATCGAGTACGGCTGCCTCTCCAAACTTCTGGAACGCCTCCGCCAGCTTTTCCTTAGCCTCCGCTTCTGCCAATCCACGCAAACGGATGACGTCTGCATCCGCCGTACCCTTCGCACGTTCTGCGTCCGCTTCGGCCTGCCCGTTCAGACGTTTTTGCTCAGCGGATGCTTTAGCCTGTGTCTCAATCGAGTATTGCAGCGATTCCGCCTCGCGCATTTTTCGCGATTTGTCCGCTTCCGCTGCTTGCTCTACGGCATACCGATCGGCTTCCGCTTTCTTTTTCACTTCCGCATCGTATTGCTTTTCACGAACCTGAATTTCCTTGGTTTGAAGATCAATCTCCCGCTCCTTGCGGACCAGTTCAACCTTCATCTGCTCCTCAACAGCCGTCTGCTTGGCACGAGCCTCCTGAATATGATAAGCCTGATCGGCGTCGGCCTTGGCTGTATCCTGCTCTTTCTTAAACGCAGCCACTTTCAGTTCCTTCTCCTTGGCTGCCTCGGCAATATTGGTATCGCGCAGCAGCTCGGCCTTCTGGCCTTCCTGTTCTGCACGAGCCTTCTGAATCCGCGCATCCCGCACAGCCTCTGCTTCCGCAATCTCCGCATCCCGTTTCACGGCGGCGATTCTCGGCTTACCGAGCGCATCCAGATATCCATGTTTGTCACGCACATCCTTGATGGTGAATGATACAATTTGCAGACCCATCTTTTTTAGATCGCGAGCAGCTACGCCCTGTACTTCCTGGGCGAACCGATCCCGATTTCGGTACACTTCCTCCACCGTCATCGAGCCGAGAATGGCACGCAAATGCCCTTCCAGTACTTCCTGAGCCTCTCCCTTGAGAGCCTCCAAGGGCTTCCCAATAAATTGTTCGGCTGCTGTCGCTATATCCTCAATGGAACTGCCGACCTTAATAATGGCTACACCGTCAGCAATCACTGGAACCCCTTGCTCCGTATATACTTCCGGTGTTGTTACGTCAAGTTTGTGGGACAAGAGAGAAATAAATTCGGATTGCTGGAAAATAGGCCAAATAAAGGCCCCTCCACCGCGTACAATTTTAATTTTGCGACCGGATTCATCCTCGGAAATATTTTTATTTCCCAGAAAAGAACCCGTTACGATCATCCCTTCATCCGGTCCAACCGTTTTGTAGCGGGCCCAAAAAGCAATCCCTAACATGACAATAACGATAACAACAATCCCAGGGACCAGCACAATATCCTGCAAATTTGACACTCCCGTTCACGCTCCCTTCAAGTTAAGCGAATGCGCCGTCTATGTGTCCAGGTATGCTACGCGAACGACGCCCTCTGCGACCTCAACCACGACGATACGGGTCCCCGCAGCCAGCGGTTTGTGATCAAAGCTGGATGCTGTATGTATGGTGTTGCCTGCACCCAAGCGGATCATAACCTCCCCGTAACCAACCTCCGGCACCGGAATGGTGACCTCACCGATCCTGCCAGTCAGCTCACGCATAGAGAAGCCGCTGGATACCTCCGAGTTCGCCATTGGCTTGATAAACGCAAAAAACACAAGTATTCCAATGACAAATGCAACACAAAAAGCAAGCACAACGACCCAGCCCGTGCCTAGCCCTGTATATTTCGTCAATAGCACACCTGCCCCGCCAAAGGCAGTCATGGCTCCAAGTAAAACGACAGGTCTGAACCAATCAAGGCCCGGCAGCTCCAACGCCCCATCCAGCCAACTACCGAGCACATCTCCGATCAGCACGCTGACTACCGTAAAGATAGCGCCCCCTACCAATAACCACCAGAATAGGGTTTCCATGCGGCTCCTCCTTCCATATGCCTTTTCAGCCTGGTTTCCAGTCTATAACTATGTTTACGTATTCAACCTTGAAAAGTTTCAAAATTTTCCTCCAATGACTTATATGAAACTCAAAAAAGCACGTTCCTACGTCAAATGACGTACAAACGTGCTTATAGTAATCCGAAACCGATTTACAGAGAAGCGTTGTAAATTTCCACTACATCTTCGCGATTGAGCTTGTTAAAGCCGCCGAAAGCTCCAAATTTCACAGCTTTATCGGCCATAACATCAATTTTGGAAGCATCAATATCGTAATCTGCCAGACGGCTTGGCGCACCAATCGAGTTCCAGAAATCACGCAGCGCCTGAATGCCTTCCAACGCTACTTCTTCATCACTCTTGCCTTCCGGGTTCACATGGAATACATTCACAGCCAGTTGCTTGAAGCGTTCAGGCTTCACATGCAGATTGTGTTTCATCCAGTTCGGGAACAGAATAGCCAGTCCTCCGCCATGTGGAATATCATACACAGCAGACACAGCATGCTCAATATTATGAGTAGCCCAGTCACCTGTCAGTCCCATGTTCAGAAAGCCGTTCAGCGCCATTGTTCCACAATACATAATCGTTTCACGCAACTCGTAGTTTTCCAGATCGTTAACCAGACCCGGAGCCGCATCCATGACCGTACGCAAAATCGTTTCACACCAGCCCAGTTGAACGGGAGTATTGGATTCCAAATGGAAATAATGCTCCAGTGTATGTGACATCATATCCACAATTCCGTAAACGGTTTGATCACGCGGCAGAGAATACGTGTTCACCGGATCGAGAATGGAAAACGCAGGGAACGCATATACGCTACCCCATCCCAATTTTTCTTGTGTTTTTTCGTTCGTAATGACAGAACCTGCGTTCATTTCGGAACCGGTTGCTGCCATCGTCAGAACTGTACCTAATGGCAATGCCGCCTTTGGAGCCGCTTTACGCTCCGCAAAATCCCACATATCGCCATCGTATTTCGCGCCAACAGCGATGGCCTTGGAGCAATCCAGCACACTACCGCCACCCACAGCCAATACGAGGTCGATTTGATGTGTTTTACACAATTCCACGCCTTTATGTACGGTAGACAAGCGAGGATTTGGTTCTACACCAGCCAGTTCTGTTACCTCTGCACCGATTTCACCGAGCAAACTTATTACATTATCATACAGACCGCTGCGCTTAATGCTCCCGCCGCCATATACAAGCAATACACGTTTACCATATTTAGGAACTTCACGTTTGAGAGCTTCCAATTGTCCCTTACCGAAGATCAATTGTGTCGGATTATAAAATTCAAATGCTTTCATCGCAAACGCTCGCCTCCAATATTTTAAAGTTTAAGGTTAAGAAACTACTCTATTATAACCTTTTCAGTTACAGGAAACAAATCTGCTTTAGTTGAAGAAAAAAACCACACTCCTGAAAAGGAGCATGGTTCCATGACATATCTTGGGAGGGTTCTCATAAAGTATTATGCGTCGTGCAATTGATTTTATTCTCCGAGGGTATATCCCAATTGTTGCATAAAACGACCAAAGGCCTGCTGACCGGACGGATTCCGTTTGTATACTCCTGCATGCTCCAGAATTTCGCTGAATTTCAGCCCAACTTCATTTTGCACGGTGCGGACAACCGTCTCCTTGTCAGACAAGCGACCAAACCGGGTGTTCAACTGATAGATCCAGTCTGCATGTTTAAACAGTGGATGTCCTTCCTCCTGCATGGCAGCAGCCAGCTCATCGTTTCCACACAAAATATCTGCAATTCCATCCAGCTCTTCTTTAAGCCGCCCCGGTAATATGGCAAGCCCCATAACTTCGATCAGACCGATATTTTCCTTTTTGATGTGATGCATCTCGCGATGAGGATGAAAAATACCTTCCGGGTATTCATCACTTGTTCGGTTGTTACGCAGCACCAGATCCATCTGGAATCTTCCTTCGGAATCCCGGCGCACGATCGGCGTTACTGTGTTATGTGGAATCGTTTCCCCCTCCTGCTCTGTATGAGAGAGGATGTCGACTGCAGGATCATTGTAGGATTTCCAGGCTTCAAAAGCAGCGTTTCCTGCCTCCAACAACGCCTCGGCATCCGTTGACGTAAAGCGGATGACCGACATAGGCCAGTTCACGATGCCTGCCGTAACCTGCGGAAAGGCTTTATTATGGTACACACCGTCCACATCTGCTTTTTCAATCGGGAAGGTATGACGCCCGCCTTGAAAATGATCATGGGTCAAGATTGATCCGCCGACAATCGGCAGATCCGCATTGGAGCCGATAAAATAGTGCGGAAACGCTTTCATAAAGGCCAGTAACCGCCGCAGCGTATCCTTCGTCAGCTTCATCGGCACATGATCATGATGGAACACGATGCAATGCTCGTTGTAATACACATAAGGAGAATATTGGAAAAACCACGGCTCCCCATTTAATTCCAACGGAATGATGCGCAAATTTTGACGTGACGGATGATTTACCCTTCCTGCATATCCGACGTTTTCACGGCATAACTGACATTTGGGATACACAGGCGGTGGAAGCAGCTTCGCCATCGCAATTTCCTTTGGACTTTTTTCCGGCTTGGACAGGTTAATCGTAATTTCCATATCCCCGTAAGCTGTAGGCTGATTCCAGTACACATTGTTGGAAACTCGATCCATTCGAATGTAATTCGAGTCGATACATAGCTGATAAAAAGCATCTGTCGCCGCCCCTATGCCATGTTCAGCCTCCGTTTGATGAAAGTCACGAACGACCTCAGAAGGTCTCGCCATCAGCAAGCCCATGATTTTGGAGTCCAGCAAATCACGATACGTATCTGTGTTTTCAGGGATAAGTCCAGTGGCAACGCCATAGTCAATCAATACATTGAGCACAGGCTGGAGAACTTCGGGGGCAGGAATACCCCCAGCCTCCCCGCCTGAATAAGGCTCCGAGAATCCGAATTGCTCCAGCAGCAAATTGCGGCTGTAATCTACATCTTGTGCACTGATCAAGCCCCGATTTTGTGCAAATGCAACCAATTGCTCCACCGCATATAAAGCGGCTTGCTGTGCCGTTTCATTGATGTCATGAGCCAGGTGTCGGTTATGCTCCTCATTTTGGCTCTTAGCTGCGAATTGACTTTCACTCATATGTCATCGTCTCCTGTCTATTCGTCGCCGTAGCCCTGAGGATGCGACTGATGCCAGCTCCATGCTCCGCTAATAATGTCCTCCAGCTTGGTTCGTGTTGGACTCCAGCCAAGCACGGAACGAGCCTTGTCAGAAGACGCAACCAATACCGCAGGATCACCTGCACGGCGCGGTTCCGTAACCACCGGAATGTCAAGTCCAGTGACCTTGCGTGCCGTCTCAATAACTTCCTTCACTGAGAAGCCCTGTCCATTGCCCAGATTGAACACATTACTCTCATTGCCTTCGCGCAAGTAGTTGACTGCGCGGGCATGAGCATCTGCCAGATCGCTAACATGAATATAATCACGGACACACGTTCCGTCCGGTGTCGCATAATCCTCACCAAACACAGCAATGTGTGAACGCTGTTTCAGGGCTGTTTGCAGTACCAATGGGATTAGATGGCTTTCCGGGCGATGATCTTCACCGATCTTACCGCTCTCATGTGCGCCAGCCGCATTAAAATACCTCAAGGACACATATTTAATGCCCAATACTTTATCAAACCATGACATCATGCGCTCCATCATGAGCTTCGTTTCACCATACACGTTCGTTGGCTCTGTACGGTCACCCTCTTCAATCGGCACCTTTTCCGGTTCGCCATAGGTTGCCGCCGTGGAGGAAAACACGATTCGGCGCACGCCGGCATCCTTCATAGCCTCCAGCAGGCTCAACGTGCCAAACACGTTGTTGTCATAATATTTACCAGGATTTTGCATACTTTCCCCAACCAGCGAGTTGGCTGCAAAATGGATAACCGCGTCGATGCTATTTTCGGAAAAAAGTCTGGACAGCAGCTCTTTATCTCTCAAATCTCCTTCATACAACTTGCCCCCAAGCATTGCTGCCTTGTGTCCGGTCTGCAAATTGTCCAGAACAACTACTTCTTCTCCTCGATCCAACAGCTCTGCTACCGTATGTGAACCAATATATCCCGCTCCGCCTGTGACTAAAATCGCCATGTTATTCGTCCTCCTTCAGTTCTTTAACTCCGTCTCCCGCCTTACATACATAAAAGCTGGCTTCCAGCCCTGTCCGGGTCTGATAAGCTTCGCCAACTTCCTTCACAAAACGTTCCACATCATCTTCATGAACCAATGAAACTGTACAGCCTCCAAAGCCAGCTCCCGTCATACGCGCACCCAGCGTACCGGAAATTCGTCGTGCTTCCTCGACCATGACATCCAGCTCCGTACAGCTGACCTCATACAAATCGCGCAATGAATCATGTGAAGCGTTCATGAGCTGCCCAAAAGCTGCGAGATCATTGCCCGCAAGCGCATCGACAGAGGCCAGCACACGAGCGTTTTCCTCTACCACATGCTGTGCCCGGCGGCGCACTGTTTCATCCGCTATGTGATGCTGTAGCTCACCAAAGCAGGCTTCATCCAGCTGAGCGAGGTATTCCAATGTCGGCTCCTGCTGCTGCAAAACGGACAGCGCTTCAGCACATTGACTGCGGCGCTCATTATAAGCTGAATCCACCAGCCCGCGGCGCTTGTTCGTGTTGCCGATCACGAGCTTATAGGCACCGGTACGAAATGGCACCTTACGGTACTCCAGCGTATCGCACATCAGCAGAATGGCATGATCAGCCGCTCCATTCGCGACAGCGAACTGGTCCATAATACCGCAGTTGACACCAACGTAATTGTTTTCTGCCCGCTGCGACAACAAAGCGATTTCGACCGTATTTGTCTCCTGTTTTTCGAGCGTGAGGAACGCGTATCCCGTTACCACCTCAATGGAGGCAGAGGAGGATAATCCGGCACCGTTCGGTATTTCTCCATGATAGAGCAGGTCGTATCCACTAGACGGATAAACTTCCTTTTCAGCCAGCTCCACCAGTACACCGACCGGATAATCCACCCACTCATCGGTTTTACTTTTGCCTATCTCTCCGCGTGGAATAGATATTTCATACGAAAGGTTTGTCGAAGCAAAATGAATTTCATCATCATTACGGGAACGAAGGATCAGGGTTGTTCCGAATTCCAGCGCAGCCGGAAGTACGTAGCCACCGTTATAATCAATATGCTCTCCAATCAGATTGACCCGCCCGGGTGCGTGAAATATCCGCAGTTCATGACTGCTTTCACCATATTTTTCAATAAAACGTTTCTTTAATTCAGCAGAGTTCATATCCGCATCCACCTCATTCACGTTAGTAAGGTACCCTGACTTCCCTGTGCAATCTTAATCAGGTTGACATCTATTATGAATTCAGTATAAATGAAAGCGCCACACAATGTAATGCATCCATGTGTTGAAACTATGGATAAATGTGACTTGGACATGTACAATGTAAGTATACCGCATTCGCTAAACTATTCACAAATGCAGGAAGGATGACCCTATTTTGCAAGCGCATTCATATAGTTACTCTGTCGCCTCTAATCCGGTGCTTTACGAAAACAGCCCGCTGCATGTGCTCTTTGCCGGGGAGAGTCAAACCAAATCCGGTCATGCCGTAGGGCCGAAGCTCTACGATTACTATCTGCTCCATTTCGTAGAATCGGGAAAAGGTATTTTCCGAACGGAAAAGCACACATACCAGCTTGAAAAAAACGATTTTTTTCTTATTCATCCCGGTCAGCTTGTGAGCTACACCTCAGACGAAGAAGAACCGTGGCGTTATCGTTGGTCTGCCTTTACCGGCTACCTTACCGAGCAGGTGGTGCAGGAAGCAGGATTGCGTGTTCATCAGCCTGTCTTTCACGCCTCCGATCACAATCCCATTCCCGGTTATCTGGAGCAAATGCAATTGTCCTTCTACAGCAGAAAATCAAGCTCTCATCTTTCAGCACTTGGCTATTTGTATCTGATCATGGGAGAAGCAGGCAATCATCTGAGTGACTGGTCTGACCCGTCGGGAGCGGATTCGCAAATTCGCCGCACAGTCAAGCAGATGGTTCAGTACATGTCCACCCAGTATGCACACCCCGTTTCCATTGAACAAATGTCTGAAGGACTTGGGTATAATCGTGCATACTTGTCACGGATATTCAAGAA
The DNA here is from genome assembly GCF_000520755.1 of Paenibacillus sp. 1-18. Classification (NCBI taxonomy): domain Bacteria; kingdom Bacillati; phylum Bacillota; class Bacilli; order Caryophanales; family Paenibacillaceae; genus Paenibacillus; species Paenibacillus sp. 1-18. The sequence continues at coordinate 21,509 of NZ_ASSB01000241.1, read as the reverse complement.
GGAGACGGGCGTATCGCCCGTTACCTATCTGCTCAAGCTGCGAATCGACAAATCACGTCAGCTGCTACGTGAGCGTCCCGAGCTGTCCGTGGAACAGGTAGCCGCCTCGGTTGGATTAACCGATGCTTTATATTTTTCACGTCAATTCAAGCGCTTCTGCGGTCAGTCACCCACCGAGTATCGAAACAAGGTTAAGCAATTTCCACAGTCGTAAAGTAGGCTTTGCAGGCTGCACTGACTCGCTGCTTTCTGACGGACGATTGAGCTTCTTTTACAGAGAAGGCAGGACAAGCAGTGGTTTCCCTAACTCCCTGCCATAACAAACAGCCCGCATCCTTCAAGCGGATGCGGGCTGTTAAGTATATATCGTATAAGAGAATGTGAAATTAGGTCGTTGACTCCAGAATACCTTTTGCCCTTAGGCTGTGCCGCCATCCTGAGTGTTTCCGGCATGCAGAATGGAATCAACCCGATCCAGTTCCTCCTGAGAAAAGTCCAGATTGGACAAGGCGGCGACATTTTCTTCAATTTGGCTGGCACGGCTGGCCCCAATCAGGACAGAGGTCAGACGTTCACCACGCAGAGCCCAGGCCAACGAGAACTGAGCCAAACTTTGTCCGCGCGCAGCTGCTATTTGGTTGAGCGCACGTACCTTGCGAAGTGTTTCAGGCGTCACATGGTTCTCATTCAAGAAGACAGACGTACTCGCCGCACGTGAATCCTCAGGAATTCCGTTCAAATATTTATTGGTTAGCAATCCCTGAGCCAGTGGGCAAAAGGCAATGCTGCCTATCCCGTTTTCGTCCAGTACGTCCTGTAATCCGTTTTCAATCCAGCGGTCGAGCAGAGAATATTTCGGCTGATGAATCAAAAGCGGTGTCCCCAGCTCCTTCAAAATACGGGCGGCTTCTGCCGTTTGCTCTGCGCTGTAATTAGACACACCCACATACAGTGCTTTACCGGAACGTACGATATGATCCAGCGCCTGCATCGTTTCTTCCAACGGTGTATCAGGATCAAAGCGGTAGAGTAAAAGATGTCGACATAGTCCAGTCCCATCCGCTTCAGGCTCTGATCCAGACTGGAAATCAGATACTTGCGCGAGCCCCAATCCCCATAAGGTCCCGGCCACATATAGTAGCCTGCTTTAGTCGAAATGACCATCTCATCACGATAGGGCTTCAGATCACTAGCTAACACTTGTCCGAAAAATTCCTCTGCTGATCCCGCAGGAGGGCCGTAGTTATTGGCCAGGTCAAAATGCGTAATTCCCAAATCAAAGGATCGGGTAATCATACTGCGACCATTCTCCGCGTTGTTAATCCCGCCAAAATTATGCCACAAGCCCAACGAAATGGCGGGCAGTTTAAGACCTGATCTCCCTGTGCGATTATATTTCATGCTTTCATAACGATGATCGTCAGCCAAATAAACCATGCTATCCCTGCCTCTCTCGAAACATTCTTATGTCCAGTACGGTCATGTCCGGTACAACCATGCTATAGCGCTTTTATCCGACCGTTGACAAGAAAACGATTACAACCCTAATTGTTCAGCGAGTTGTCCCATAACCTTTCCAATCGGCTCAGTGATAAGGATATCCGCCTTGTGATCATACGAGGTGGGATCGGTATTAAGGAGAACCGTATGCTTACCGCGGAAATAAGTAATCAGACCTGCCGCAGGATGCACGGTCAACGACGTTCCCCCAATTAACAGCAGATCGGCCTGCGAAATGGCCTGAACGGACCGAATGAGGGTATCCTGATTCAGCTCCTCCTCATATAAAACAACATCCGGTTTAATAATTCCCCCGTCTACCGGACATTTGGGGACAATCTCAGAGCTGCTCATTACTTCATTCAGACTGTAAAAGCGCCCGCATTTCATGCAATGATTGCGATGCACCGAGCCGTGAAGTTCCAGTACATTTACACTGCCCGCGGCCTGATGCAATCCATCAATATTTTGTGTTACAACCGCTTTAAGTCGTCCATGGTGTTCCAATGACGCAAGGAAACGATGACAGCCATTCGGCTCCGCATCGGGATGCAGCATTTTGCTGCGATAGAAGTCGAAGAACACTTCAGGATGCTTTACAAAAAAAGAACGGCTAAGCATAACCTCCGGGGAATAAGGCAGCTTTTCCTCACTCTGATATAAGCCAGCCGCTGAACGAAAATCCGGAATACCGCTTTCCGTCGATGTCCCTGCTCCGCCAAAGAAAACAATATTTTGCGCGTCCTGTATCCATTCAGCCAACATTTTTACTTTGTCCATGTTTCACGCACCTCCAGTTCTTCATACGCGTGGATAATCATATCCGCATCCAGCAAATGACCCGAACGTTCCGGCACTGGTGCAAATCCTATGGCCAACCGCACCCCGGCACGCTTGCCCATCTGCATGTCCCCGTTGCTGTCTCCGATGACAACCACATCCGATGGTGACAGTCCCAGTAAAGCACAGGCTTTTTCAGCCATTTCCGGGTCAGGCTTGCCGTATGTAACTCTATCGTGCCCAAGGACCTCGTCAAAACAGGATGTCAGCCCCATCCATTCCAAATGCTCCTGTGCGGCCTCTGTACTGTCAGAGGTCACAACTGCCAGCTTTATTCCGACGCGGCGGCTTTGCTCCAGCAACATCCGCAACCCCGGAAACACTTTTGCTGCCCGGTGTCTTCGAATATCAGCCATCGTTATTTTATTAAAATCGCGGACAAGCCGCACGGCTTCATTCCACGGTACACCGGCAGTATACAGCTGCCAGGCGAGCACGCCCGTACTTTCATCCACCGTTCCCATAGCCAGCGGACCGGAAGGATCATAGCCGATCACGCGCCCCTCCTGATCATGAAGGGTCCCTAGAACCCTACCCTTTTCCACTGTAAAACTGGTACCTGCCAAGGCAAGGTGCTGTTCCATCATATCCAGTATAGAACGAGCCCAAGGGCCCCACAACTGAATAAAATCCAGCAACGTACCATCCTTATCCAATAAAATGCCACGGCACGGATACCGCTTTCCCTGTACGATCAGCTCAGACATGCAGTATGCCTCCTTTACTGGTTTTTAGGAGCCCCATCCACACTCTCTTTCATCCAGTCCTGTAAAGCCGATACCGTCTGATTCCATTGCTCCACGGCACTAATGGTTGCCGCATTATCCCCTTTTTGAGCTCCGTAGCTTCCGAACTGGGCGTGATTGCCCCCCTCCACTGTAAAATACAATGTATTGGCTGGTAAATAGGCTCTGCCATTCTGAACCTGTTCCATATTGATCACTCCGTCATCACTTCCCAGTAGAGAAATAACGGGCAAATTCTTATCCTTTAAATTCCCTTTGCTATCCGGGTAGGAAGCGAGGAAAAATACACCCTTGATCTGGTCGGCATGTGCGGTAGCATAGCGGGCTGCCATCACACCACCCAACGAATGGCCTCCAATGACAAATGCTTCTTTCGGATAAGCTTTAAGCACCTCACCCGCCAAATCGGGGGAAGCCAGTGGCAAATTCAACGGCATTTTTGCAATGATCACATGATGGCCCTTTTCCGCCAGACGCCGTGCCAAAGGTGCGTAACTTTCGGGTTTCACCAGCGCCCCCGGGTACAAAATGACTCCGGCGCCGCTTCTTTTGGCGGGCTCAAATCCTATCCAGTGCTCTTGTTCATTTACCTTCACAGCATCAGCTGCTTCTGCTAATGCAGCTACTGCCGTCTCATCAGGCTGATAAGGGGTAAACACCTTCCATGCTCCCCAACCTGCGATCAGCACAATGACAATCAGGATGCCCAGGAGGATTCTCCATATTTTCCGAGGACCGCGTGTCCCATATGAACTGTATGAGCTTCTTGTTCTTCTTCTCATTTTTGAATGTTCCTTTCACCTTGCCTGCCTCATGTTTCGTCATTTGAATATAAAAAGTGCAGCTGTATTAAACAGCGTAACTATAGCCTTGTTAGGGTAACATCGTTGTACATACAGGGTCAAATCAGCAAACATTTCCAAGTATTAGCCTATCATTATCCGCTGTTCAAGCTTTCGCCACACAATAAGGACATGATAGCGCTTACTATTGTGAATTAAATCACAATGGTGAGGTCCAGAGTATCGTACCTTGTTCCTTGTAAAGAATTATTTTTTAAATAGTTTACACGGCTGGATGCCGTTCGGAGGGAAACACATGACGACAAGCCATGATGTACAGGGTGAAAGCTTCTTTCTCAATTTGCGATTTATGTTGATCATATGCGTATTTGCAGGGAATGCATTGGAGCCGCTGGCCAGTTCATTTCATATCGCACAGCAATGGTTCAGCTGGATATTTATGTTCCATATGCCGTTGTTTGTGCTTGTTACAGGCTATTTTTCCAAGTCCTCCCTAGCCGGGCCGGCAGGCCGTAAAGTTCTTCTACAGATTGGTATGCAATATCTTATTTTCCAATCGCTCTATTCTGTATTGGATGCTGCACTCTTTCACGTTCCGCGTATCCATCATTCTTTTTTCACACCTTACCTGCTGCTCTGGTTCCTCGCCAGCCATATCTGTTGGAGACTGTTGATGCTCGCTTTGCAGGGAGTGCCGCCTGTCTTGCAATTGGGCATATCCGTACTACTGGGTATCCTTGTCGGATATCTCCCTGTAGAAGGTATATGGCTGAGCGTATGCAGAACCTTTGTTTATTTACCTTACTTTATAGCAGGATATCATTTGAACTATGCAGACGTTCGGCGCTTCTTTACAGTTCCAGTTCGAATCATCACGGGTGCTGTATCCGTTTTGCTCATGCTGATGGCAGGGACGTCGTATTTCGGCATCCCGGCAGGCTGGCTGTATGGCAGCATGACTTATGGTGAGCTGGGACACACCGAATGGTACGCAGGGATTTACCGCATCGGCATGTATGGCGTTCAATTCATAGCCTCTATGGCGTTTCTAGGCTTAGTTCCAGCAATCACAGGGCGTATCACCGAGATGGGTCGGCGGACATTATACGTCTTCTTGCTCCATGGTCTGATTGTCCGTACCGTTGTTGCGAAGGGAGTCTACGAATATATAGATACACCGGTAGAGATTATTTTAATCGTAGTGTGTGCAGCAGGTCTGTGCTGTTTGTTAACCATGCCCTGGGTTCGGACTGCAACGAGGCCTCTTGTTGAGCCACAAGTAGATTGGATGCTTAAACCGGCCCTTTATCCTTTTAGACGATCTGCATAATTTTTTAGCTCCCTTCATGTCAGGCATAAACACGCGACAACTCACTTATAGACGAAAAGTCAATGGACTCATGACCTTTTTTGCTCCGCATAAAGCCTGTTTCATAGAGGCTCAATGTGGTAAGTAAAGGATGCGCGCAACAAAAAATAACTTTTTATAAGGAGTGATTTGTAATGGCACGTAATCAAAATCAAGGGAAAATGAGCCGTGAAGAAGCAGGTCGCATGGGTGGAGAGGCGACTTCCAAGAAGCACGACAAGGATTTTTATCAGGAGATTGGTAGAAAAGGCGGGGAAGCAACCGCAAACTCTCATGACAAAGAATTTTATCAAGAAATCGGCAAAAAGGGCGGCGATGCTACAGCTGAGTCGCATGACAAGAATTTTTACAGAGACATTGGTCGCAAAGGCGGCAAAAACTAAGTTGTAGTGTCCCATTGTACCCTCCCTTAATCATAGAAATGAGCTTGAGTCCACCCGCTTTATTGCGGTGTGGGCTTTTTTGCCGTCATTTTTTATCATTTTTCGAAATCTTATATATGTAGAAAAAAGCTCACATCTATGATAGACTCTTTAGAAAACATCTGCGCTATTAACGGCGTCTATTGAACGCTATATCATTTTAAACTTTGGGGGGAAACCAGCATCATGACAGCTAAGACGAAAATGCGTTCCGATATGATTAAAAAAGGCTTTGACCGCGCTCCTCACCGCAGCTTGCTGCGCGCAGCGGGCGTTAAGGAAGAAGATTTTGACAAGCCGTTTATTGCGGTATGCAACTCGTATATTGACATTGTACCGGGTCACGTTCATTTGCAGGAATTTGGCAAAATTGTCAAGCAGGCTATTCGTGAGGCAGGCGGTGTACCTTTCGAATTTAACACCATCGGTGTAGATGACGGTATTGCCATGGGGCATATTGGTATGCGTTATTCTCTGCCAAGCCGTGAAATTATCGCCGATTCTCTGGAAACGGTCGTTTCCGCCCACTGGTTTGACGGCATGGTCTGCATTCCTAACTGCGATAAAATTACCCCCGGTATGATGATGGGTGCATTGCGCGTCAATATCCCGACTATTTTCGTCAGCGGCGGTCCTATGAAAGCTGGTAAAGACAAGAACGGCCGCTCTATTTCCCTGACCTCCGTCTTCGAGGGCGTTGGTGCATTCCAGGCGGGTAAAATTGATGACCAAAGCTTGCTTGAATTGGAACAATACGGCTGTCCGACATGTGGCTCGTGTTCAGGAATGTTCACAGCGAATTCCATGAACTGTCTCGCTGAAGCGATGGGTCTGGCTATGCCAGGTAACGGTACCATCCTCGCGGTAGCAGAAGAACGTAAAGAATTCGTTAAACAGTCTGCACGTCAATTGATGGAATTGATCAAGCTGGATCTGAAACCGCGTGATATCGTGACTAAAGAGGCCATTGATAATGCATTCGCATTGGATATGGCAATGGGCGGTTCCACCAATACGGTATTGCATACGTTGGCATTGGCTCATGAAGCTGAAGTGGATTATCCTATTGAACGCATTAATGAAGTCGCAAACCGCGTACCTCATTTGTCCAAATTGGCACCTGCTTCCGACTATCACATTGAGGATGTTCATAATGCAGGCGGCGTAAGCGCGGTGCTGAATGAACTGTTGAAGAAACCAGGCGCATTGCATGGTGACTGTATTACAGTAACCGGAAAAACCATTCGTGAAAACGTAGAGGGTCAGGAAATTTTGGACACGAATGTCATCCACAAGCTGGACAACCCTTATTCCGAACGCGGTGGTCTGGCTGTATTATTCGGCAATCTGGCACCACAAGGCTCCATTATTAAGGTCGGTGCTGTTGATCCTTCTGTTGGCGGTTATCACAAAGGTCCTGCCATCTGCTTTGATTCACAGGAAGATGCACTGGCTGGCATCGCCAACGGCAAAATCAAGGAAGGACATGTTGTTGTTATCCGTTATGAAGGTCCTAAGGGCGGACCGGGTATGCCTGAAATGCTTGCTCCAACTTCGCAAATCGTGGGTATGGGGCTCGGTGCCAAGGTTGGTCTGATTACAGACGGACGCTTCTCAGGTGCATCCCGTGGTATTTCCATCGGCCACATTTCCCCTGAAGCCGCAGAGGGCGGCCCTATCGCTTTTGTTGAGGACGGCGATATTATTGAGCTGGATCTGAACAATCGGAAGATTGAGCTTCAAATTACAGACAAAGAATTTGAACGTCGCCGCGCCAACTGGAAAGGCTTCGAGCCGAAGGTGAAGACTGGCTACCTGGCACGTTATTCCAAGCTGGTAACGAACGCAAGTAACGGCGGAATTATGAAAATCTAATGCTTGGCTAAGATATGTTTTATGAACAGTTAAAAAGCCTCCTCCTCCCTTGATAACAAGGGGGAGGAGGCTTTTTTGTATTAGGTTAACTGCTTTGATCTTGTGTCCGCTAGCTGTGAAGCTCTAACTGTTGTCTGAATGGAGCTAACCTCTTCATGGACTTCACTATGAAGCATATGTGCAACGTCCGGTTGATTGGTTGAATCAGGAGTTGGATCTGTCTGATATGAGCCCCCTTGGTGGAAACGGTCAAACAAAGTATCAATTGGCATTACGATCAGTTTCGGTACCATCACCTCTTTTTTTTCGCTCAATTTCTCTGGACCCGAAGGATGGATGATACTAAATAACAGCTTTAAATATAAGGTGGACGCTTTCTTGAACAGTCCTTTGGGTAGCTCTTGAATTTGGAATCCCAGCTTCTCCGGTCCACGGTTAATCATACTTACTGCATAGAGGGCCTTTACACCCTTCATTCCAGAATCATGTCCAAGCTGATGGGCAAGATCAGGAAGCTGTTGCTTCACCATTCGGATTAATTGAATAGCCAAATGTACTATGGACTTTGCCGACGAGCCTAAATGAAACAACATTTTATTATCAAAATGAAGCTCTACTATCGGGTCTCCCTTTTTTAGCCACCTACCGTTCTCCATGTTTACATTCGGTCCATGATAGGTACGGCGACGATAATAAAAAATCGTATCCTCCTTGCTTACGGGACGAAGCCGGAATAAAGTGTGGAATATCCGCTCATAGAGCAGCCATCCGAATACCAGCACACTTTTGAACCAGTCCGTACCGGTTATCTCACCAGTAGCTGAAACGTGGACAGGCTGACAAAACAATGTATCCACCCGTACGCTGCGTAATTGTCTTTCTTGAGCGACCATCAGCAGCTTCTCCAATGCAATTAGCATATTCTGCGGGGCTTCTTCATCTGCCCCCAATGTGGTACCACAGTCATGGAGTAGCATCACCTCGCCACCCCTCAGCTTTTTGAGCATTCGCTCCGCTAACTGCTTCGCTCCAAGCCTCGCCTTCCAATCCCCGAACATGGAGGACCATAATACAATTCGACGACCATTCATCTTGGAAATATCAAAGAAATTTACAATTCCCCATGGCGGACGGTAGAAGGTCGTTCCCTTTCCCGTTACCCGGCGAATGATTGCCTCCGTTTGAGCAATCTGCCTTCTGACAGTAACTGGCCGCATAAGCCAATTCGATTTGTGAACGTAATTATGAATACCGATCAAATGACCTTCATCATGCATGCGTTTTAGAAGCTCGGGATGCTTTTCCGCATTTATGCCGACGACAAAAAAAGTGGCCTTGGCATCAAAACGCTTCAACAAATCTAGCAACTGCGGGGTATATACCGGATCAGGACCATCATCAAAGGTAAGCGCAAATTCTTGCTCGCTTTTGCCACGCCGAAACACTCTGAACCCAAAAATACGACTGACTAGCGCCGGAATAAAAGCATAAAAAGTTGAAATGTAAAACATCCATAACAGCAAAATCTGCACCTTTTATCCCCACTTTTCTATTCTGAACTCCCAAGCCGGCTCTCTGAGGAAAACTTACTTATATATTATCATAAAGCGTAAGCATGCGGACATTTGCTATTGCCTGATCAGCAATGAAGTCCAATTTAGTGTACAATAAGTAAAAATCTTAAAGGAGTCGTTGTATACATATGCTTCCATTATACAAAAAATATTGGCGTACCGTTTTTGATATCGGTCTGATTGTATTAACCGTGTATTTAATTATGTTCGTATCCAGCAAGCTGTATCAGCTGGCGGCACCGGTATTTCTTTCGTTCGTCGTGTTCTGGTGCATTGAACCTGCAGCCCGTTATTTCCATCGTAAAGGGATGAAGAAGCCTTTCGCCTCCGCGCTTTCCGTATTGCTGTTCATCATTGTTTTACTCGCTATTTTTTTCGGATTGGGTTTGATACTGGTTACGCAATTTACGAAAGTCGCGCAAAACCTCCCACATTATACCCAGATTATCCAAACGGAATTCACGCGATATCTTCATCTTTCTCAAGATAAAATTGCTGCTTTACCTCCGGGTGTTACGGAACGTGTGAATGAATATTTTGCAACTGCGACCACGATTGCGACCAAATGGGCACAGCTCGGGTTATCCTTTTTCATACAATTTCTCAGTTCCTTCACTGTTTTTATGGGTAATTTTGCCGTTGCCATTATTTTAGCATTTTTTTTAAGCATGGAAATTAATCTTTGGAAAGGAATTGCCCGTAGCAAAACTCCCAAAACACTTAAAACGGCTTACCTTTTTCTAAAAAACCACGTGCTTAAAGCGATCTCCGCCTTTCTGAAGGCTCAAGCCCTGCTGGTAGGGGTTACCTTTATTCTTGTATTTATAGGTTTACTCATTTTACAAGTGGATAATGCCCTATCCTTGGCGCTTGTGGCGGCTTTGTTTGATATTCTGCCCTTGCTGGGTGTGCCTGCTATTTTTATTCCATGGGCAGCGTATCTGTTCATCACGGGTAATACTGGATTGGCTAGTGGGCTGCTTATTGTCATGGCTGTCGCGGTCATCGTACGCCAACTGGCGGAGCCTAAAATCACTGGAAATTCCATCGGTGTCTCATCTGCCTATCTGATGCTTTCCTTTGCTATTATATCGTTATCCATCTTCGGATTGGCCGGTTTAATTTTGTCTCCGATCCTGATTATTTTGCTCAAGGAATTGTGGCAGCAAGGCTATCTGCAACAATGGATTCGGTTTCCGACAGAAGAATTCGATGAGCCTCCGTTTATTGTTAAAATTCAGGAGGAAGACCGTGGAACTGCTCGTGGAGCTGAGGAGAATTGAGCTAGCAGATCCATCACCTGCCCGAACAGGACAGTAGCCTGATTGGCAGAATGCTTTGAAGCATTTTGTACCAGAACGGCAACGGCATAACGAGGTCGCTCTACCGGACCGTAACCGATAAACCATTGGTGATTTACAGGACGACCATTCTTTAAGGCTTGAGCTGTACCCGATTTTCCAGCCAAATGCCATATTTTATCACGCAAGGATGTACCTGTGCCGCGGGCCACGACTTCTTCCATTGCCTCGCGGAGCGCGCGAGCCGTGGAGGCATGAATGGGGTGGCTTCCCTGGGGAGCAGGTGAAGCGTGAGCAGGCAGCTCCAGCATGGTGCCTCCATCTGCGTAGCTGATGCGATTCACAAGGCGTGGAGCATGGACCTGTCCATCGTGCAGCAAGGTGACGATGAGATTGGCGGCTTGGAGAGGCGTGACCAGCACGTCGCGCTGACCAATAGCCGTCTGTACACGTACGCCCGGATCTGCGGCATGGGTATAGGAGGAGCCGAATACGGCTCCCTTTTCCTCGTGGTCCAGCGGTATGAATTGCGGTAGCCCTGCAAGATTTCGCTCCTGCCAGCCCACTGTTCGACTCAACCCCAGGGCAGAGGCCGCAGCCTGAATCTTCTCAGGTTTAAGCCGTTCGCCAAGATGAGCGAACACGATATTACAGGATACGGCAAGCCCCCCCTCCAGGTTCAGGGTGCCGTGTCCTTCTTTTTTCCAGCAAGTCAAACCGTACTTGCCATAGGTTCCATGGCAATGAAACTGCTCCTTCGGTTGGACAACACCTGATTCAAGTGCGGCCGCAGCCGTAACCAGTTTAAAAATGGAACCGGGGGTTACCGCCTTGAGCGCGCGATTCGACCAGTCTGTCGTCTGCTGCGGATTGACACGAACGGGATTATAAAAAGGACGAGACACCATCGCCAGCACATCCGCATTGCCCGCATCAAGTACAACCACCGCACCTTCTGCCAGATGATAGGTGGCCGTCAGCTTTTCAAGCTGCTCCTGTAATGAAAGATCAATTGTGGTCTGCACCTGTAGCGGATAGTGATCATTGGATGGAGCACTGACCCGCAGCGGTACATGAGCCAGCGGACGACGCTGCGCATCCACCAACCGGGAGACGAACGTTTCACCGACGCCGCTCAGCAGCGGCTCCAGCGTTCTTTCCAGCCCGGCTGCCCCGATCGGCAGTTCACGCGCTCGGTCGGCACGCTCATACAGAAAGCCAAGCCATTGCCTGCCATTAGGCAGATCAGCATAGCGCTTCGCATAAGGTACAAGCTCGATGAGTGAAGGAGCTAGCTTCAGCAGCTTACCTGCTTCATTCGGCCTGATTTGTACGGGCTCTCCGCGCCCATCGCGCCATATTAGCGGTGATTGCAGACCTTTCCATCGTGTCAGCAGTTGCTTCTTATTCGTCTGCAGCAGCCTGGCGAGCTCTTCGCCATGGAGAGCCGCTTTGCCGTCAACATCGGGAAAAAGCACCGACACCCAGACTACATCCCCTGTCAATGGTAGCCCATTTCGATCTGTAAACTGTCCACGTCCAGAGTCGATAGCAATTCCCTCCTGACGCTGACGTACAGACATTTCCTTCAGCGAATGTCCCCCGTAAGCAGACATATGTATTCCTGCCGTTCCCTGAATCCAAGCCAGTCGGAGTAGTAAAATGAGCAGCAGCGCCATGATCCCCAAGGCCATATATGCAATTCGACGTTTTCGCATGAAGCTGTTGCCACGCCTCGGCACACGCATCCTTCTTTCATCTTTTTCCAGTAGTATGTCCTGTAGCTAAAAAAGAAAACCCATTCCGCTTTTAAACACGGGAATGGGTTTTCTGTCGTTAACTATAAAAAATTAGCAACTACCATTTTTTATTACATTTACACTGTAAACCGTGAAAGCTGTTCCTTCAGTTTCACGGATACACCTTCCAGCTTATCAGACAAGCCTACCAGTTGATTACCGATATTTGCCTGCTCATTACTGAGAGAAGCGACTTCCTGTGAAGTGGCCGAGGATTGCCCGGCTACAGCGCTTACATTGGTCATCGCCTCAGATAAAGTTGTCTGCGATTCACTCAATTCCTGAATGGATGAGGTGACGGTTCCCAGTCGAAGCTCGAACTCTCCCATTTGCTGCTGTACCGATTGGAAAATGTCCGTCGTCACCTGTACGGCTCCCATCTGCTCACGAAACAGTGGATACACCTCTGATAACGCCTGAACCGTTTCATTCATCTCATTGACGATGTTGTTAATAATTCCTGAGGCCGTATGAATGGCTTGACGTGATTGCTCGGCCAGCTGCCGAACCTCATTCGCCACCACCATAAAGCCACGTCCGGCGGTTCCTGCCCGTGCCGCTTCAATCGTCGCGTTCAGTGACAGAATATTTGTTTGTTTAGCAATATCCTGTAATACATCCAGCACCCGAAAGACATCGGAAGTTGTCTTTTTCAACTCATCTACCTTGCCTACCAGAGCATGCGTAGTTTCTTCTGTAACCTGCGTCTTGTTCAACAGGTTTTTCAGCTGAACCGTCCCTTTTTCACTGGATTGTTCAACCTCCTGCGCGGCCAAGCTCATTTCATGATTAGAAGCCATCACCATATCCATTTGCTGAGATATATTTCCGGTTAATCCGCTGCCACGTTCAGCCTCTGTTGCCAAACTGGTGGAGCCATGTGCAATTTCCTCAGTTGCGGCTGCAATTTCCTTGGCTGAAATTGCCGTCTTCTTCGAGGCATCACTCAATTCCGTTGCTGTATTCAGAACCTCCTGAGCCGATGCATTCGTCTGCTCTACCAGCAATGTGATTTGCTCCATCATCATGTCAAAGCTGACCGACAACTGGCCAATTTCATCCTGAGCCTTATAATTCGTTCGGATCTGCAAATTACCTTTGGCTCCTTCGATCATTAAATCTTTCAAATGGGTCAACGGGCGCGCCACGAGGCGTACGATCCACAGGCCAATGAACAATGCAATGAGTGCAGCCACCGCAGCAAATATCCAGGTTGTTGTTAAAATCCCCCTCGCGTCTTTAACCAGTTCAGATACAGATATTACACCCACGAGAATCCACTTGGAGGTTCCCAGCGTATTATGAACGGTAAGCACATTTTGTTCTTTCCCATTTGCTTCCTGCTCCATAATTTGATTTCCTTCGATTCCTTCTAGCTTGGAAACGTAATCCAGCTTTTTCTTTCCTCCTGCCAAGCTATCCATGTTAGAGCCTACAAATTCACCCTTGTCTGTCACAAGGCTTATCATACTGCCTGAGCCCAAATTAACACTTTTCAGCTCGTCCTCCACCACACTGGACTTTAAATCCATAACCAGAACGTAAGTCCCTCCCAGACCGGACATACTGTTCATGGAGCGTGCCAGACGGAAGGTCTTGCTTCCATTGTCATTCACCTGCGTAGGTAGCCAAATAATTCCCTTGTTTTTCAAAATATCCTTAAACCATGCTTCCTGCCGAACATCCTTTTGTGTGCCTGTGCCCATTGCCGCTAAACTTGTTTCTTCCGGGTATAAGTACAATGAATCAATCGCTTTATTCGTAAAAGCAAGATTCGTAAGCTTCTTGTTGACTTCACCCATAGCGACAAAAGATTCAAAAGAGTTTTTTTCTTGCTTTGCTGCCTTTTGCAGCTGATCACTTAGTTCAGTATCAAAAAATACCTGTGTCGAGGTGTCTTGAAAACGTTCTAAAATAATATCCAGCTTTTCCGAAGTTTGCTGAACGGTTTGCTGATAAGCTGTGGCCGCATTTTGCTCAATTGTACTTTTAGCCTTATAGTATGAGAGCATCCCCAAGCTGACCACAAATAACATAATTGCCGCAAAGAAGATCAGGAACAATTTCATTCCAACGGAACGGATCGGATTATAGTTTTTGACCAAATGCATGAAATCCTTACTGTACATTTCTGGCTTAAGTAACCGCTTTAAATTAGATGTACTCTTACGGGTGGCTTTAGCAACCCAGGGGAGAACCTTCGAGGAAACTCTTGCCGTTTGTGCACTGTTATCCGTTGTTGCCTTGCTGTCCTTCGATCCTTTCATAAGATCTGTTTTCTTTGCTAGCCTTTTTGTTGTATTCCCCTCTTTTTTCCGAAAACCCATCCATCTCACCTACCACCATATGATTAGTTTCCTGTTCCACGTCATCCGTTATGTATCTATTATCTATATAACATCTATCGGAACTATTCGACACGAAATGTAGCTTTCCTTTGAGGAATGACTAAATTTTGTGGAACTTTTTTCCTAGAAAAGTATTCAAAAAAAAGCCTCTCCAACCGATAGGAGAGACTTTTTGGATCTTTTAACCCGAGACTTAAGGCCTATTCACTTCTTTTTACGCATCATGTCGAAATACGATACAGGCTGATCTACCTTCATTTTAATCCGTTGAAGCGGGTGACGGGCAGCATCCAGCTCATTGCCTTCCTCATCCCAGATTGTTCCAACCTTTTGTTTAAAGAATGTTCCGTTCGGACCGAAAAATTCAATTTCATGACCTGGCTTAAAATGATTCCGTTGCTGAATCGTTGCGATGCCACTCGCAGGATCATAATCCATGACCAGTCCGGCAAAATCATAAGGCACTGCCTTCTCTTCCGGCTCATAAATATGATCCTCATGATCCGGTGTGTCGTAGAAAAAGCCTGTATTCAGCGGACGATTGGCGGCCTTGTTGATTTCTTCAATCCATTCTGGTTTGAGCACATAATTTTCAGGATCAGCCATATAGGAATCAATCGCTTGACGATAGACATTCACGACCGTAGCCACATAATGAATGGACTTCATACGTCCCTCCACTTTAAAGCTGTCTACACCGACATCAATCAGATCGGGAATATTTTCAATCATGCACAGGTCCTTGGAACCCATAGAAAAAGCATTATCTCCTTCTTCAAACAGCGGAAGCTGGTTAACACCAAGCTGGAATTGTTTCAGCACATTACTGTCCTGTGCCTCTTCCTCAGATATCCACACCTCGCCCGGGCGGGCATCCTCGAACAAGTCGTATTTCCAGCGACAAGACTGACAGCATCCCCCACGGTTGGAATCCCGGTCTGTAAAGTGATTGGATAGCACACAGCGACCAGAGAATGAAGAACACATTGCACCATGGACAAAAGCTTCAATCTCGATATCTACATGCTTTTTAATTTCCTCAATTTCCTCCAAACTGGTCTCACGTCCCAAGACAACGCGTGGTAGTCCCTCATCCTTCCAGAACTTTACCGCTTGCCAGTTCAGTGTGGATTGCTGTGTGCTCAAATGCACTTCCAAGCCCGGAACAGCACGCAATGCTACAGATACAATGGCCGGATCAGCAACGATAACAGCATGAATTCCTACCTCGTACAGATTGCGCAGATATTCCTCGATCCCGGCAATATCTTCATTGTGGGCATAGATGTTCGTGGCCACAAGCACCTTGGCACCGTACTTGTTGGCGAATTCCACACCTTCCCGCATTTCCTCAAAACTGAAATTGTCGGCGTTAGAACGCAGACCGTATTTTTGTCCACCAATATATACAGCATCCGCGCCATAGTGAACCGCAAACTTCAGCTTTTCCAGATTTCCGGCAGGAGCGAGCAGCTCCGGCTTATCCAGACGATTCCGCTTGCCATTATATTTTCTCGTTTTGGTCAACGTTCCCATGACGTTCCCCCCTTGTGTGTTCATGTAGTATTAATAAACCTGCTCTTTATAGAAAAATCCAAAGGATAGCTCGCGTTCAGGGTCTTGAAGGCGACGAACCTCATCCAGCCAGCTTTCATCATACGCATAAGCTTTTGGATCAGCTGTATAGGTGTCAATGGCTTTACGATAGGCACGAACAACTGCTGCATTGTAAGCCGTAGGTTTTAACAGTCCTTCGATCTTAAAGCTGTGTACGCCTGCCTCCATCAGAATATGCAGGTCCTCCATGATGCAGAAATCATCCGAACTCATAATATGCGTCCCGTTTATATCCTCATAGATAGGAAACTTCTCTTCCTGCCGCTCGGCTTCAATCAGGAATAAGCCGCGCTCCTTGCCCAGATCGCCTTCTACCGGGCGTCCCTGATGCAGCATATAGCTTTGTACAAGCTTACGCTTGGAATGATAAATATTAGTCATGCCATGTACCTGAACCTGTGCCTCCATGTTCAGCTGGGGGATCATTTCCATAATTTCGTCCATACTGAGCTCACGGGCCAAAATAACACGCGAAGCTCCCTTCTCACCCCAATAGTTGGCGGTTGCGAAGTTAGTGGTAATCATTTCTCCGTTCCAAAACAGCTTCAGATGGGGTGCATGCTCCTTCACCGCCATGAGTACCGACGGATCATTAAACTCAATGGCCTCTATACCGCATCCGGCGATTGTCTGCACATATTCGGGAAGAAGCGGCAACAGCTCGTTCGTCATCAAGTTAGTCATGGATACATATACCTGGGCCGCATGCTTCCGTGCTTCTTCTACCACCTCACGGATTTGATCCGGTGTAAAATGTCCAGGCAGCCTCATGCCAAAGCGGTCATCTCCAATCAGCAATGCATTTGCTCCGGCCTCCAGCATATGGCGGGCATCCTCCAGAGAGCTGGCAGTTACCAGCAGCTCGGGTTTGTAAGCCATAGGCTCACCTCCTATTTTGTCTTTCGGTTACTAACCTGAATGTTGTGCAAATGTTCTTTATATGTGGCGGCAAACAAATGTTTATGTGTTCCGTCTTTTTTAGTCACATAAAATAAATAATCCGTAGCTTTCGGCTCTAAAGCAGCCACCACTGATTTCAAGCTTGGACTTGCAATCGGTCCTGGCGGAAGTCCTTGATGCAAATACGTATTATAAGGACTTTTTATAGCCAAATCCTTATAATACAGCCGTTCCTTCTGCTTATCCAGCATATATTGAACAGTAGCGTCAATTTCCAGCTTCTTGTCCTGCTTAAGTCGGTTATAAATGACTCCGGCCACTATAGGCCGTTCTTCATCCACAACCACCTCGCGCTCCACCAATGAAGCAACGGTCAGCAGTTGATGCAGCGTTTCGCCCCGCTGCTTCAGCTTGGCATCCAGATCAGGTATGTTATTTAGACGTTTTTGCGTCTGCTCCAGCATCGCCTGAACAATATCCTTGATTGTGCTGCCTTTTTTCAGCTCATAGGTTTCGGGGAAGAGATATCCTTCCAATGCATAGCGGAGCCCTGCCTGCTTCGGGATATCCCGCACTAGCGAGACGTCAAAGGCAGACGGATCGTTGGCCAGCTGCAAAAATTGCTCCCGGTCTGCCAGCCCTTCCTTTTGCAGCTTATCAGCCATCTGTCTGATTGTAAAACCTTCCGGTATGGTAAAACGAATCATTTCCTCTTTGACAACGTCCCCTGCCGATAGCTTGGCTATTATCTGATCAAAGGTTATACCAGGCTGCGCTTCATATTTTCCGGCCTTAAATGCGCTTCCCTGCTGTTTGAATTTTAGATATGCCTTAAATACGAGCGCATTACGTATAAGTCCCTTTTGCTCCAGCGTATCTGCAATAGCTGAGGTTCCTGTTCCCTTCACTACCGTAAATGGAACAGGCTGCGCTTGCGGCTGAACAGGCTGCATAGCATTCCAAATATAGAAAGCTGCTCCTCCTGCTATGATGACAAGCAGCAACAGCAGCGTGACCATCCTCGTCCTTCGCTTCAATCCACTCAACTCCTTCACAGCCAAAAAGGGCGGACAGGTCCGCCCTTTCAGGTTTGATCTCCTCGTTATCCAGGCTTACAGCTCCGGCAGCGTACATTCATCGTACAGCTCGGAAATATCCTCCCACTCATCATCATCTTCGATGGTGGTGATGGAAATTTCGCCGTCTGCGGATGAGCTCACATGATATAGCTCATGTTCGCCTGCAGCAGCTCCAGGTCGACGTAATACGGCGTACCGTTGATTACCTACCTTGAACTCTGCTTCCAGCTCCATGCGTACCGCATGACCCTGTTCATCCTGTAACTCTACATCGCCGTCGAACGCTTCTTTTAAATCAGAGGTCCAGCTTAGGTCTTCACGTGAATAGTTCGTCATTTCCCGTCTTCCTCGTCCTCTTCTTCTACAAATGTATTAAAGGTCTCTTCGACGATTTCCCATTCAGCATCGTCTTGGATCACAAACAATTTAATATCATCGCCTTCTTCCTCATAACGGAAGGCGTAAACATCGGACTCATCAGCTTCAGGGTCCACTGGCGCAACCATCATGTACTTCGCTTCGGAACCGTCTACCTCAAACTTCATAATGACCTCGAACTCTTCTTCGTTGCCCTCGTCATCGGCAATATAAATAATTTCCGGCTCTTCTTCCATACCCACTTGATTTTCAGCCATTACGATATCCCCCTCACCTTGTACTGTGTGCGTCCAAATAGTTTTGCAAGATCAGGCTTGCTGCTAGCTTATCTACCACCTGCTTGCGTTTTTTTCGGCTGACGTCGGCTTCCAGAAGCGTACGCTCTGCCGAACGCGTCGTCAGCCGTTCATCCCAAAGGTGAACGGGTAATCCCAGCAACTCCTTGAGTCGGTTCGCAAACTCAATGCAAATCTCACCGCGTGGACCCACGGTTCCGTTCATATTTTTCGGCAGGCCTACAACCACCTCGCCGATTTCATGCTCACGGATTAAATCTGCAATTTTACCGAACTCACTGTCGTCACCACGTCGTTCTATGACTTCCAATCCTTGGGCGGTCCAGCCGAAGGCATCACTTACGGCGACCCCGATTCGGCGGTCCCCGTAATCCAATCCCATTACTTTCATGCCTGTCTCCTAACGATGCTTCGCCAGATAGAAACGAACCAACTCTTCAATCAATTCATCGCGTTCTTTTTTGCGTACCAGGCTTCTGGCATTATTATGCCGCGGCACATAAGCCGGATCACCTGATAGCAAATACCCGACAATCTGATTGATCGGATTGTATTCCTTTTCTACCAGAGCATCATATACGGTCAACAAAATCTCCTGAGCAGAAGCTTCCTTCTCATCCGCCTTGACATTAAATTTGACCGTTTTGTCCATGGAATCCATTGTTGACACCTCGCTTCCACAAAACATGTGTACATGTTTATGCCAGCTTATTCTTATACATCATACCATAAGCAAAGCCCTTCAAGGAAATGTCTTAGTCCGGTTTTTTCCAAAAATCCGCAAAAATTATCGAACTTTATCCTTGAGAAGCTACCGCCACCAGTTCATGGGCGCGTTGGAGCGCTTCATCCAGCTTGCTGGCATCCTTGCCCCCAGCTTGTGCCATATCAGGACGTCCGCCGCCGCCGCCGCCGCAGACGGCAGCAATTTCCTTCACGAGCTTGCCTGCGTGAAGTCCTGCCTTGGTAAGCTCTGACGGTACAGCTACGACAAAATTGACTTTGTCGTCCATAGCAGCGCCGAGCACCAGCACAGCAGCCGGAAGCTTCCCTTTCAGCTCATCGGCAATGGCACGCAAGGCGTCCATACTGGAAGCCTGCACACGCGCAGCCAACAGTTGTACTCCACCCGCTTGCACAACTTGATCCGTCAGTTGACCTGCCTCAATAGCACTCAACTTGCTTTGCAGCGATTCATTTTCTCGACTGAGGTCTTTAATTTGCTGCTGCAAGGATTCGATGCGCTTCGGCACCTCAGACAGCTTGGATTTAACCAGCCCGGCCGACACCTTCAACAGCTCCAATTGACCTTCCATATATTCAAAACCGAAACGCCCGGTTACTGCTTCAATACGACGCACACCTGATCCGATACCGCTCTCGCTAACAAGCTTGAACAGTCCAATTTGCGAGGTGTTGCTGACATGACAGCCACCACACAGCTCGATGCTGTAATCGCCTACCTTAACGACACGTACGATATCTCCGTATTTTTCACCAAACAGCGCCATCGCTCCCAGTGCCTTGGCTTCATCAATCGGTTTCAGTTCAATATTCACATCAAGCTGGCTCCAAATTGCACGGTTTACCCGCAACTCAATATCCGCCAGCTCTTCCTCTGTAATGCTTCCGAAGTGGGAGAAGTCAAACCGCAGACGCCCAGGCTCTACCAACGAACCTGCCTGATTGACATGGTCACCCAGCACTTCTTTAAGCGCTTTGTGAAGCAAATGGGTAGCTGTATGATTTTTCTCAATTTCTCCACGCAAGGCTTGGTCTACTTCTGCTTTCACCGTATCGCCCACGTTCAGTTCACCGGCTTCTACCACAACCTGATGCACATGCTGGCCTTGCGGTGCCTTGAACAGTCCTTCGACCTTCGCTGTTACCTTACCTCCACGCAGCAAGCCCTGATCACTGACTTGTCCGCCGCTTTCGGCATAGAAAGGAGTCACATCCAGCACGACCTGACAAGTCTGCCCTTCACTAACACTGTCCACCAGAACATCTTCATATACAATCGCCACAATTTTAGACTCAGTTACGAGGTCATTATATCCAACAAATTCACTTTTAACCGCCAAGTCGGACAACGCTCCGCCCTGAATCTTCATGCTGGCATTGTCCTGATGGGCATCGCGTGCACGCTTCCGTTGCTCCTGCATCGCTTCATCAAAGCCCTCACGGTCTACCTTCAAGCCCTGCTCATCTGCATAATCCTCGGTGAGGTCAAATGGGAATCCATACGTATCGTACAGCTTGAATGCGTCTGCTCCGCTAATCATATCGCGGCCTTCCGCCTTCGCCTGAGCGCTGATATCGGCCAAAATAGCCAAGCCGTCTGTCAGTGTTTCGTGGAAGCGTTCTTCTTCCGTTTTGATCACCTTGATGATAAAATCACGCTTGTCCACGACTTCAGGGTAGTATACACCCATGATATCTCCCACCGTTTCCACCAGTTCAAACATAAATGGACGGTTCATACCGAGCATTTTTCCATAACGCACAGCTCGGCGCAGCAAGCGCCGAATAACGTAGCCCCGTCCTTCGTTGGAAGGAAGCACACCGTCACCAATCGCAAAAGCTACGGTGCGAACATGATCGGCAATGACCTTGAGAGCCACGTCGCTGTCCACATTTTCGTTATATTTGACTCCTGCCA
>NZ_ASSB01000240.1:0-6210 GCF_000520755.1 Paenibacillus sp. 1-18 | reverse complement strand
AATGTGTCGTGAATAACAAACTTAAACCGTCCGCCTGTAGCAGCTGTAATCAGGTCTGTAAGCTGGTTGATATGGATACCGTAGGCTTCTGCGATATAAGAAGCGTACGGAAACTTGTAATCGTTGAGTTTAAACATGATGTGATTACAATAAATATTCGCCGTCAGTTTTCGGCCTTCCCTTGAACGGCTCCGAGACTGAATTACATAAAATTGGCCACGCTCATCTCGAACGTGGCCCTTAATTGCTATTTTTTCACGGTAATCATCGCTAGTCATTGGAACCATAAATGTTAGTTCATAATCGCTGTTTATCCTGCGCCGCCGCTGAATGTCATAAGAGTCCACCAGCGTACCGACACGCCGCATGTTCTTATCAAAGACTTGCATAGTTGGAGTAGGCATAGTTCACCTCACTAATATAAGAATTTATCCCGGTGTGTAATACGGAACAGGACCGTTCTACCTGTCTCCGGGTCTGTCCAGGTAAGATTGTTATTGCCAAGGTTCAAGTCAAAGAAATCACCATTATACAAGTGAGAAACGTTTTGCCCATTGCGAGTAATCTTGAACTTACCTGAGTCAATCACAATAACCTCTCCGGGCCGAAAAACATCCGTGAACTCAATGTAGTCGGTATGGAATTTCGACAGTTCCGCCGATATCCTTCCTTCCCCAGACATGGGTACTGCTTGCATCGGAATTTCTCGAACGTATTCTGCGTTAGTTATGCGTCCCTCGCCAGACATAGGAATGGCTTCCAAGGCATACTCACGGACAAAATCAGCCTGCGCCTGACCTTCACCGTACAACTCCGCAGCGGCAGTCATATCCAAAACAAATTCCAAAATGTATTCCGTTACGGTACCAGGTTCATCCACATTAAACGACATAAGATTGAACGAATTGTCGCTCTCATATCCATCCGTCTCCAGCTTCCGCGAATACATTTGCCCGGAACCAGAAAGAGATGCAGAAAGGTCAATAATGTTCCCTTCTACATCTCCTGTATTAAATCCAAGACTATTAAATCCACCATTGAACATAGCGTCCTCCTATCGGCTAAGGAAAATTTTCCTTACTGGAAGTCCACGCCTGTTATTTCTTTATACTCTTCCGGGCTGATCTCCCCGAAAGGATTGTCCTCCGTTTTGACTGCACCTTTCAACTTTTCTACGGTTACCCAGTTCAATTTAAAAGCAAGGCTCCGGAAATTCATGATTGATTAGCTCCCTTCAAGTCAATAATTTCAAGTTTAGCTGCCGCTAGTTCTGCTCCCATGCTGGCTAAAAGTTGGGTTTGCTGCATGATCTGAATCTTCATCTCCGCAAGCTGCTGGCCTACAATCTCCGATGCATCCTGAACTTGATCCGTAGGTTTGGTCAACTCCGCTATCTCTTCAACTGTAAGACCCTCTTCCCATGACAAGGTTTCCAAGTTAAAGCGAAACCCCTTATGCTCTGTCACATATGCGCAGAATCCTTCTGGAAATGGCACCCCAACGATGTATCCGGCTATTACTGGTTCCTGTGGTACGTCCGCAGCGACCTGCTCGGTTTTCTCAGAATCTTGTTCTGAGTTGTCCGAATAAAAAGGGACCACACCACTAAAGGTATCGTCCACATGCGCGACATCAAAATAAAAGCCATCAGTATTTACTTTAGGCACTGCTTTCACGTTCATCCCTCCTTTATTGTTCTGCCAAAAACTCAATTCCGTCGATTATCACATAATCATTACCTGCATTACCCGCTATTTGTACACTCCCATTAGGTGATACCGATACAAAACTTGTTATTAAGGTTGAACTACTGTTATAAGTAATGATTGGAAAACGGTATATACTATCAGGTCTATAACCTGCCGGTAGCCTAAACACCTCTGTGTTTACAACACCTGATTTTATAACCCCCCGCAAACGAACTATTGAAGAGTCATCTTTGAAATATGATGTGAGATGATCTCCTGTATTCCCCCTATTTATCCAACCGTTAGATAGCGCCGTCAGCATAATCCATGCCGGGCTATCCTTCTCTGCCTTCTTATTCTCCAGTACTGACACACGTGTCGTGTTCTGCTGTACGGTGTCTACCAAGTCCAACAGCAGCGATTTTTCGTTGGCTGCATACGAGCCTGTGAACGGGACAACAGGCGAAGTTATAAAGGCTAGGTACGATAAGGTATAAACGGCGTTAGCATCATAGGCTGCGCCTGGTAACTGTGCCATAGCACCAGCAGGGGTTGTAGTGTTAGGGTACAGTATCCAGTTGTCACGCTGCGAATTTCGGTAAATGCCAATGAATCTATCAATGCGATATGCCGTTAGCGATGCTTGATACTCACCCGGGCTACCATTGTTGAGGTTCCAGCGCTTCGTATCTGCCTCTTGGTAGAGTTTGGCCTTTTCACGAATCACTAACCCTGTGCCTACTTCAACTTGATTATCTCCCTCATTAAAAGTAAGCTGCCCCTCAGACACGATAGGCTCTACTGTAGGCGTTGCAAGTTGGTACACGAGTTTATAAGGTGTATACTCCGGTGCCTGTGCTGTCGGTAACGTTCCAGTTCCGTCAACAAATGCGCCATCCGATAGTCTACGTCGGACCCATCCTTTAGATTGTCCATCTGTACGATTATACGGGGCTGTGGTATTCCCTGCGCTGGTATCGTACATCTTCCAACCCATAAAGTATGCCTTGATGTCGTCCGATGACGGTGTGTAACTGTCTCCCCATCCACTGTCTGCGACCCCGACTGTAATAACAATAGCGTTGTCAATCGGGTAGATACCATTATGCTGATCTCCAGCACTGCCTACAGCACTACCTTTATTCTCAAGTATCTTCCCATCAAATTTTGACACAAGGGCATTCCGCAACGTTGAGGCGCCTGCGACCCCTGTATACTGAAATAGTTGTACTGCCTTGAAACCTGTACCAGATACAGTCGCATTCAGCGTCCACGGCAGATTTCCGTCCAACGTCACCCCGCGCCATTTCTTAGACTTGAAGTATTGCCCATCTCGCTCGAACACAGTATCCTCATTCGCCCCTGTAATCGGATCGGCGTACAGATCCGTTTGCAATGCCAACATAGAATCCTCGCGCGGTTTGAATGGCTTGGCTGTGCTGCCGATGTTAATAGAAACATCACGGAATACTGCCGTACCTGTTGTGGCGATATCAAGCCCTACGACAACTCTTAAATATGATGTGTTGGCTGGCGTTGTAAAGGTCTTAACCATCGTTTTTGTCCCGTTGGATGTTACGAACGGTCCAGTTGTTAAGTCTGCCAACACTTCACCATTCTTCCCAATAGCTTGCAGGTTCCAGTACGCCCCCGCTCCAACGGTCCCACCTATGTTAGACACATCAACCGTGACCGATAATGTATAGTCTGTCGCTGGTACCGCATTGACGTTATACGCCTGAGTATTAAACCCTGATAGCCCCGCCGATTTATCTAGCCTTACCTGATTAGGACCTGTAATCGTTGCTGTGCCTGCCTGTGTAGTGGCAGACCACTCATAAAAACTCGGCAACAAATTTTCTCCATACCGAATTACATAAGGGTTACGAACACCGAATAAGCCTTTTTGACCTTCATAGTCGATTACCGTTTTACCTGTTAGTCCAGTTAAACTAAATACAGCCTGGCGGTCAGCTTTAGCAATCTGAACACCCGGTTGTAAAGTAACTGTTTTACGGACTTCTATACTGGATTCTTCGTACAGAGCTTGAATGTTATTTATCGCAGCTCTCCAATCTGCCGCCGTAAAATTACGGGCAACCCGTGTGCCAGCAGGCCAGGCCCTCGCCACGCCCTCAAATCCACGTACACACCCTTTAAGGACGTTATCCTCTACAGTTGTATACGTAATCGTTTCCGCTACATCCCCGTTGCCCAAAACAGCAATACCATCCCCCTGAAGTAGCACAGACGCATTAGCCACGGTAATTTCTGTTTGCGTGTCTGTGATCAGTTCCGCAAGCTCAGTTTTTGGGCTGTTTACAACTGGTGGATACATTTTTTCCAAGCTCCTCACCCCTCGTTAACTTTAAGTTGTCCGGCTAAAAACCGCAGCGTATCATTTGTTTCCGCTGTGCGCGGCGTGGTGATAGCCCCATAATAGATCAGGTTGCCACCTGTTGCAGCGTCCCTTATGCCGACATGAGTGATTAACCCCCATTTGGCCGACGCAATGGGAAAAACCACGTCGGATATGCTGGCTACAACTGCCCACCGATCCGCTATAACTGGTTCAGAAAACGTCACAGCACGGCGCGCATAGCCCCCTCCGCTTACCTCCTGTCCTGTGTCTGCATCTGTTGGGCTACTGGTGTACAAGGCGATGTATAGCGTCTGAGGGGATGCAAAGTTAATCCCGCGCAAGGCTGCATTAATACAGGCTGTTTTCCACCAGTTGCTTTTGCTCAAAATTATGTCTGCCACTATAAAGACCTCCTATTCTACTTGATACTCATTTGCGATACGGAAATTCCGTATGTCGTTATTACCGATGTTAGTCAGGACGATAATAGGACTGGCTCTTTCATCTCCTGTAGAAATGACCGACACTGTTTGTGGAGATTGAGTAATGATAACTTCTTTGATATTCTCATCGCTTTCTGGAAACGGATGCTCACCCATCTTAATCGGGATAGTCAGTTCTCCATCCCAAAGTATTTTTTCGATATCTAATGTTCCAGCATAGCGCCCGATATATCGCCTTCCTGGTAAGTCCGAAAACGTGAATACAATATCCCCTTTTTTTGCATTAAAAAGAGCCGCCACTTGGGCGACTCTCCTATGGTAATCGAGGGTTGTATCATCTGCCATTACGACACATTCAAGGTTAATTGTCCTAGCTCCGTAAGTGCTGCCAAAATCCAATTCCCCATCACGCTCAGCTATTTCCAGAGAATGATCTTTCGTAGGCGGTAGCACGGGTATATTGTGCTTTTTCAACCCCAAACCAATGGATTTAAAAGACTTACCATCTGCCGTAGCGTCGATCATTAAGACTTACCTCCCCTCGCTTGTAACCTCCGTACCAGGTTATCTCGTTCGGTCCAAAACACCTTTGCTGCGGATTCGTCTTCAATATAAGTATCGCCTGATTTTATTACGAACTGATTGCTGATTTGCTGCGGATTTGAACCGCCCGAAGCCATTGGCATGGAGAAGTCTGGCATGGAGAAATTAAGTTTCGGCATCTTAAAATTGATAATTTTCCACAAGTTGCTCTGTTGTTGACCATTCAAATACATTTCCCCTTCTCGGGCAATGACGGGTACCTCTGCTCCCTTCTGGCCTTGAACGATCCCGCCTGAATGGAATTTTTGAAGTTTCCCTGTATCCTTCTTAATGCCATGCTTATTCCGCAGAGCAGCATTTTCCTCGTGCAGTTTAGCCTTCTCGGCAGCACCTGCCGAATACCATTTATCAATATTAGAATTGTATCTCGCCAAATCGCTGTCCTTTTCTGATATTGAGGAACCTGTATCAAAGGATGCAGACAATGAGGTGGCATTGATTTCAGCCATTTTAGCCTGATAGTCAGCAATAAACTGATCCAACTGACGCAAAATCTCCGCGTTCTTCTCGGTTTCTTTTGAGATTTGGGTATTTTTCAAATCTTCAGCTTTGGATTCAACTCCGTCTGAATATTCATCGTATTTCTCAGCAAGCTGATCATAATGCTGCTTGGCAGCTTCAATCTGGTCATTGTAATCCTTTTCTCGCTCAGTCTTCTCATCTTGAAGCTTTTTCTTTTGATCCTCCAAGCCGCGCTTCGCCAGCGTCCGGTTATGTTCCCGTTGCATATCCTCAATATCTTTTTCAGTCTGCTTACGTTCGGCAATACCTTCAGGGCCGACAGCAGATTGTAGCAGGGCAAGACGCGCTTGCTTCTCCGACATAGCACGATCATAGTCCTCGTCTTCATTAGCTGTCTGCATCTTGGCTAACAAGTCGTCTATGGCCTTAATCTTAGCGTCCTGAGCCTCAATAAAAGCATCCCGTTCTGCCTCAATACGCTTTACTTCCTCATCCCGAGTCTTTTCAAGTGCCTCCTTCTCCTTTTTAGCAGCTTCGGCAGCAACCTTCTTTTGATCCTCCATTAGCTGCTTCTTCAAGTCATGAACCTGAATATCTATTTCCATTCGCTGTTCAGATCCCTCTTTATAAAGTGCCTGCATTTTTGTCCAGG
>NZ_ASSB01000239.1:0-2107 GCF_000520755.1 Paenibacillus sp. 1-18 | reverse complement strand
CTGCTCCACTGCATCCAAGGTCAGATCAAATTTGGCAGTACTAATGCCCATCGGATACGAGTTTAAGGTCAGGCCTTCCAGCTGTAATTCCTGCTGCTCCAAAGTTTTCAACTCAAACATCGTGTCAAACAGCGCATTCCGGCTCGTATCCCGCGTTAAATTCAGCTTTTCGACCAGCTCTTCAAAAGGATAGTCCTGATGCTCATAAGCGCTGAGTGCGTGCTCTTTGACCTCTTGCAGATAATCTAGGAACGTTTTGTCACTAGACGGATAATTGCGGATTGCCAGCGTGTTGATGAATACGCCTACCAGGCTCTCCAGATCCGTATGCGGTCTTCCTGCAATCGGCGTTCCGACCACGATGTCCTCTTGGCCCGTGTATTTATGCAGGAGCGTAGTGTACGCTGCCAGCAGTACCATATACAGGGTTGAGCCTGTTTGCGCCGCCAGTTCTTTCAAACGTTCGCTAACTTGACGCTCCAGTCCGAATTCGATCGTATCCCCTACCGTGCTCTGCACCGCTGGGCGGGGAAAGTCGGTTGAGAGATCCAGCACAGGCAGTTCACCCCGGAAGGTGTCGAGCCAGTATGCTTCCTGACGCTGCATCCACTCCTGATGGGCCTCGCTTTGCTGCCATACCGCGTAATCCTTGTACTGAATCCGCAATGGGGATAGCTCTTCACCGTCATACAAGCGGACAAATTCATCGGTCAGTACTTCCATGGACACACCATCCGAGACGATATGGTGCATGTCGAGCATGAGCAAATGCTGCGGTGTTTGCTCCACTCCTTGTAAGCCCAGGTCCACCAAGCCTACCCGCAGCAGCGGTGCAGCTTGCAGATCGAACGGACGGACAAAGCGCCGTACCAGCTCTTGCGTTTCCTTGCTAACCATCGTGTCCTTACCCGTAGTAGTCGCACCTTCTGCCTGTACCTTCGTATATTCCACCTCGAACGGCA
The DNA here is from genome assembly GCF_000520755.1 of Paenibacillus sp. 1-18. Lineage (NCBI taxonomy): Bacteria > Bacillati > Bacillota > Bacilli > Caryophanales > Paenibacillaceae > Paenibacillus > Paenibacillus sp. 1-18. The sequence continues at coordinate 1,145 of NZ_ASSB01000239.1, read as the reverse complement.
CGGTGTCCTCAACCCATTGCATCGGCTCACTGTCCACCAGCTCAAAGCGGGTACGCAAGGTCGCATGGCGGGCGATCAGTTGACGGAACACGTCTTCTACTCGTTTCACATCCAGCGGACCGCTCACTTGCAGCACCGACGGCATGTTGTAGTTCACATCATTCGGGTCAAATTGATGCAGCACATACAGTCGTTTTTGCGCCGAGGATAGCGGATAAAAGGCACGAGCTTCCGTCACCGGAATCGACGCATACGCCACTTGATCCAGACCTTCCAGCACGGCTGCCAGCTGTTCAATCGTTGGTGCTTCAAAAATAGTCCTCAATGGAAGCGACTTATTCAGCTCCTTGTGAATCTTCGAGGCCAGCGTCGTCGCCCGCAGTGAATGTCCGCCAATCTCGAAGAAGTTTTCCTTCACGCCAACCTGCGCCAAGCCCAGCACGTCCTGCCAAATTTGCGCCAGCTTCACTTCCACCCACGTCCGCGGTGCAACATAGTCGGCTCCGCTTTGCAGGCTGCCTTCCGGTGCTGGCAGTGCTTTGCGGTCGATTTTGCCGTTCGGACTTAGTGGCATCCGCTCCAGCTGTACAAAGTACGATGGCACCATATAGCTTGGCAGCTCCCGGCCCAGCTCACTTCTCAGTTCACCGGCTCCAAGCTCTTGCCCGGCGACATAGTACGCCACCATTTGTTTTTGGCCTGTTTCGTCCGCTCGGGCCATGACGACGGCTTCTCGTACCGCCTCCACCTTCAACAGCTGCGATTCGACCTCGCCCAGCTCGATCCGGTAGCCCCGGATTTTCACCTGATGGTCGATCCGGCCCAAATATTCGATGTTGCCATCCGGCATCCATCTCGCCAAATCGCCTGTGCGGTACATCCGCTCATAGCCTGCTTTGCCACCGGCAAACGGATCGGCAACGAATTTCTCTGCTGTCAGCTCCGGACGGTTCAGATAGCCGCGTGCTACGCCTACACCACCGATGCACAGCTCCCCTGCAACCCCAATTGGCTGCAATTGCTCCGTGCCCTCCTTCACGATGTATAGACGGATGTTCTGAATCGGTTTCCCGATTGGAATGACCGTATAGGCTTCATTAGGCTCACAATCGAAGTACGATACGTCCACCGTCGCTTCGGTTGGA
>NZ_ASSB01000238.1:0-56805 GCF_000520755.1 Paenibacillus sp. 1-18 | reverse complement strand
CGGCCAACCGCACTCTGGTCTTTTGCCCGCCGCTCAGATCGCCATAGGCAATAGACCACGTCTCCGCAGGCATTCCCATTCGGGTAAGCGCCTTTTCCACCTCAGACTCCCAGGCGAAGCCTTGCAGGCGTTCGTATTCATCCCTCAGTTCGCCGTAACGCTCCAGGTGATGCTCCGCGTCCTTTCCAGCATCGGCCAGGTCAGCTTTCAGCTGTCCCAACGCTTGCTTGAGGTGCCAGTGCTGTGGGCTGGCCTGCTGTGCAGCCTCCAGTGCCGTCCGGGACAAATTCACCGTATCCTGCTGTTTCAGCCAGCCACGCTCTTCCAGCGGTAAATCATGCTCTACTTGACCAGAAGTTGGCGCTTCATCTCCGTTTAATATTCGTAATAGCGTCGTTTTTCCCGCTCCATTTCTTCCAAACAGCGCGAGCCGTTTTCCCTCCGTCACTTCCAGCGATATATTCTCAAACAAAGGGATTCCGTTCCATTCCTTTACTACATTGCGAACACGTAAAATGGTTTTCATACCATCATCATCCTTTCCCAGTCCGGTCTTCACGCCGGAAGCAATAAAAAAAGCCGCAGAAGGCTGCGGCTTGCATACAAGGAAAATAGAATGACTGCTATGATCGTTTCAGAACACACGCTTATGCAAAAATAAAACCATGAACGAAAAAACCGACTCCCGTTCCGGAATAAACGCATACGTCCCAACTCTCATTTCAGACACACTTCTCCCGTTGCAGCTTGCAGCCGCCTGCCAGTAACTGTGCAGTTCAATGGGAAAATCAGTGTGCTTACTTCATCGGACGTATGGTTACCTTCCTTTTCATGGGATGCTTGCTTGAAGTCAGTATAGCAGATAAAAATGCATTTGCAATAAATTAAGAGTTATTTCCCAAATACCAAGGTTGTATTGGACGAACCGGCATATTTAGTTACAAACTCTTTGGTATATTCAGGCGTTTGAACCTGGTAGCTGTAGTTCTTGCTTGGATTCCAGCTGGTTACACGCGATTTTTGGTTTTTGATGGCTGGAAAACTCCCCACGTCTTTAAACTCGCCATTGGCTTTATCATCAAGAATACCACCTTTTTCACTACCTTTGCCAAAGTAGTTGTACTCGGAATAAATTCTTGCATTCGTAGCTATGGTGTAAGCCAGTTGGAAGTTATTAATATAGTTATTTTTAACATGGAAATATCCATATCTCATAAGCCCTGGGCCACGGACAAGCAAGTTTTCAAAATAATTATTGGCAATTGTGATATGGGGCATGCCATCATAATTTTTATTACCGTCATCAGGATAACCCAGAATGAGACCATATTTATGATTAGCAAACCTCGAATTACTGATGGTTACATAATCGGCCGATTGCCCTATATACAAAAGTTTGTCCAAATCCGAACCATTCGGATCATAATTGTGACCCGCAAAAGTAACGTGATCAATCCAATAGTTAGTACCCGCAGTAAGATATAACTGGATGTCATCGTTACCGTTAATGTTGGCACTGTGTTCAAAAGTTAAGTTTTGAAAGATTACATTTCCTGATTAGCTGTTGTTTTCAAATGAATATTGACCAGCTTGTTTTGCGCGTAAGAACCAATGAGCGATTTGTTGGAGCCGATATTGACAACGGTTTTGGAGGAGGCAGAAATATTCTTTTCAATCACCAAAATTTTTGGAGTGGAATCCCCTAACTGGTTTTTCAAATCGTTAAGATTGTTGATATAGATAACCTGACCGTTCTTGCCCCGGTTGTACTAGGCTTGGAAGCTCCATTTTCATTTTTAGCCTGTCCAGCAAAGCCAGTCATTCCGTTCGTTGACGTATTCGGAAAGTCAGCTGCAGCGAACGAAGAGCTTACCGGAAAGGTAAAAAGCACAAACGTTAACACTAAAAAAAGAAGATAATTTTTCCTCATTACAGTTACATCATCCTTTTTTATATTATATCCCATTTATATAACTATACTTATTTTTCAAAAAATGGTAAATATCTCTCTTTATCTGTTTATTTATAGCATATAAGCGAAATAATCGGATTTTTATTTGTATAACATTGTAAAATAGTTCATAAGAACGCAAAAAAGCCGGGATGCCCAATGGCCCCTGGCTAAAATGTGTTCATCTAATTACGAACAAAATAAAAACCCTTGCTTCACAAGGGTTTCTAATGTCTTAAAACAGAAAGCGGGTGATGGGAATCGAACCCACGCTATCAGCTTGGAAGGCTGAAGTTCTACCATTGAACTACACCCGCATTTTAAAACATCTCAATTCTTATGTGGACACGCTCAAGCTATTGTCAAACAACTGAATCAGGATGTTATATAGTATAACTCACCTATCTGTAAAATGCAAGTAAACTACATACTATCCTGAGACAGCCAATTCATAGGCTCACGCAAAAATAATTTTTCAAAGGCTTCTGCCGGAATGGGACGGCTAAAGTAATACCCCTGTCCTTCATGGCATTCCTGGGCCTGCAAAAAATGAAGCTGCTCCTCGTTTTCCACGCCTTCTGCTGTAACCTTCAGCTTCAAATGGTGAGCCATGGAGGCAATGGTAGATACGATGGCTGCATTTTTGCTGTCGACCAGTACCTCATTTACAAAAGAACGATCAATTTTAAGACGGTCTATCGGAAGATTTTTTAAATAATGCAGCGAGCTGTAGCCTGTACCAAAATCGTCGATACTGATTGCAACCCCGATGGCCTTTATTTTCTTCAATTGTTCAAAAGCCCGATCCTTGTCAAAGGTCATACTTTCGGTAATCTCCAGCTCCAGATAGCACGGTTCCAGTTTTGTATAGGCCAAAATACCCCGAATGACATCCACCAGTTTGATTTGCTGAAATTGGCGCATGGATAAATTGACCGATATCGGGATCGGTTGGTATCCCGCCTCCTGCCAGCGCTTGTTTTGTAGACATGCCTCCCGTAGCACCCACTCTCCCAACGGCACGATCAAACCGCTTTCTTCGGCCACCGAAATAAAATCTCCCGGCATCACCATCCCACGCTGGGGATGATTCCAACGCACTAATGCCTCAAAACTGGTTAACTCGCCACTTCGCAGATGAACACGTGGCTGATATACCAATGAAAATTCTTCATTTTCAAGTGCGCGCCGCAGATCATTTTCCAATTGGAGTCTTTCATGCGCTCGCATCTGCATCACACTGGTATACTGCTGAAAATTCACTCCTTGCTCCTTGGCACTATGAACAGCAGTATCCGCATGCTGAATAAGTTGCTCACTCTGATCTGCGTCCAATGGGTACATAGCTATACCTACGCTTACCATTACATGATAAGACTCTCCACTAATATTAAAAGGCTGATCGAACAGCTTCACCATATCATCAATCCGATTCCTCATGGCTCCCATATCTTCGTGCCCTGTTAGAAGAAATGCAAATTCATCTCCACCCATGCTGAAGACCTCTTCCCCCTCATGGCTAAAATGTCCCAAGCGTTCACCTACCGCATACAGCAGGTAATTCCCAGCCATATGTCCGAGCGAATCATTAATCGTTTTGAAACGATCAATATTCAGCACTAAAAGCGCTACTGTCTCCTCCGATTTCAACGAATCGCGCAACAATTTATCCAGACGCTGGGACAGTCGGCGACGGTTCGGAAGTCCTGTAATATCATCAGTATAGGCAATGAAATTAAATTCAGATTCTGCCGCCTGCTTTTCCCGGTAGGGAACTAAAACCATTTGCCGGACCAAACCGTTCAGCAGATTATAAAACGCCATCGTATTGATCAAAAGTCCCATAAGATGATTGACATCGCTCATTTGCTCAGAAAACATATAGAACAACTGGCTCACAACACAAAGTCCATTCCCACGAATAATAAGAAACATGCTATATTCCGCCGGGAGTAATTCGCGATATCTTCGTAAACCGAAGATAATAGTAGACACGAGCAGCAACATAACCACCAGATTCAGCATCCATCCGGGATTTTCAAATTCAGGCTTTATACGAAGATCCGGTAATTCGGTATCATAAGCCTTAATAACCCCTAGTATGAGCAAAATACAGCTTATACCTGCCCACAAAGCAATTGTCTTGTATCCTGACTTTGTTTTTCTATAGGGGAGCAAACAAATGATTAAGAACATGATAGCAGTAAAGGCTCGATTCACAAACAAAAGCCATAACGAAATATTCGAAGACAAAGAAAGATCTGTCAGGCTTAGGAAACTAACCGAAACGATATGAACAAGGTATAGCATTCCTGTCACTAGAAATGTGGGCGCAATAAAAAGTCTCTGCAAGGATAGTTGCTCCAGCAGAACGGACCAGGATTGATAAAAAATAGAAAAACAAATCGCGGCGCAGGCAAAACCTATAACTGGATATACCAAGAAATAAATATTATGAGAGTATATCTTATCCAAAGTTACATGAAATAACTGAACCAAGATAAACAAACCTATCGCAGCAATACCAATGCCAATCGTTCTCTTTATTTCCAGTCGTATACTCATTCAGCCTCTTCAGCCCCCTGCATATCGGACCATTCCGATCATCTAAGATGTTTGACAGCTTTGGAAGCCGTTGTTTAAGTCTATAGTATCAAAAATAATGTTGTATTCTGGTATATAATAGCATTTAATCTGTGAAAGGTGAATCTTTTTTTAGTCTTATATTCACGAATTCATTTTCGCACTCACGCAAAAAAACGAGCTTAGAGTCCCAAAAAAGCGCATAATCTTTTCAGATTATGCGCTCCAGGCGACCTTTTTCAACATTGTGATACCTATACTCCAGCGCAACATAACACAAAAGAATCTGCACACAGCACTCCTTTGCAAAAACTGTACAATTTTAAACCACAGGAAGCGTGATTTTAAATTGTGTCCCCCTTCCATGCTTGCTGTCTACATGAATAAAACCTCCGTGATTTTTGATAATTCGATAGCTCACAGCCAGTCCCAGACCAGTTCCACTTTCTTTCGTTGTAAAAAAAGGATCGAATAAACGCGACAATGTATTGTGATCCATACCCAATCCGTTATCTTCAATGCAAATGTGGACATAGGAGCCTTCAAGCACCGTATGGATATCAATGCATCCCTCTCGTTCATCACTGATGTTTTCAATGGCATCCATCGCATTTTTTATCATATTGAGAATAACCTGCTTAATCTGCTTTACATCAATGGAAACCCTCATGAGCTCTTCATTTTCATCCAGTGCGATCTGGCAGCCTTTCATCAATGCCTCGCTTTCTGTCAGCATCACAACCTCTTTCAGCAATCCCATCACAGATACAGCCGTTTTTTGCGGAGCCGAAGGCTTGGACGAATTCAAAAACTCGTAAATAATGTCGTTTGCACGATCAATTTCGGTTAAAATAATGCGGGCATACTCATCTCTGCCCAGCTCCATCAAATGTGGTCGAAGTAACTGAATAAAACCCCGAATTGCAGTAAGCGGATTACGGATTTCATGGGCTATGGAAGCAGAGATGCGTCCCAGCATCGCCAGCTTGTCATTTTGGTATGCCGTCTGTTCAATCTGCTTATAATCCGACACATCCTTGACACTAAACAAAAAATTGCCGTCCATCTGATCCCCGTAGGTCACTGTTATCAACCAATGCCGACCATACTCATCAATTAACTCGTGATAGCGCTTTCTATGAAAGATAGTTTCTTTATAAATCCGCATAATTTTCTTCTTCTTAAACCGACTTAACTCAGGATGATGCAAAATTTGCATCAGGTTGCGACCCGCCAGCGAACTACGTGGTAATTCCAGCAATTTCGCCATTTGCACGTTAATAAAGGTCAGTACCCCGTCACTGTCAAACAGCATGATACCACTATCCAGGTTCTCCAGCACATTTTCATACTTGTTATTGGCGATCTGTGTGGGAGGGCAAGCTCCCACGGTATCAAGCAAGGCTTCTTGGAATTCACTGATCATGCCAGGCTTCCCCCTTGTTTCGGAATGATAAACTGGCCGTATCGGACGCGTAACATTCTTGCAGAAGAGAAAGACAATCTATCGACTACCCTTCAATGGTGTAGAAAACAGATTCACATAAATCCGACCATCTCTTTCCAATTCGAGTCTTATTTTATGATAGACAAGATCAAGGATTCGAGTCAATCGGAAAAAGTGTCGAATCCAAATTTTTATCCCGTTTTCTTTCGTCATAATATATGCGCAACATTACCAAAACGAAAGAATAAGTTAGGAATAGGCGCCCTACACACCAAAGAAGCTCTCAATTCTCGAGAGCTTCTTTGGTGTGTAGGAAGTCAACTGCCGCTCTTATTATGTTGAAGCCGGGATCGTCTTTGGCTCATAACAGCCAGTCTTCTCTTAAGCTCTCCCTGCCATTTTTCATCATTCATCTGTTTGGCTACCATCAATAAATCAAGCGACATGTCAATTTGACGCTTCACAATTTCAAATGCATCTTCGCTCTCACGATTTACACAGTTTTCAAATATAGTATCATCATCTTCCATGACATAATCCTGAAAGTCAATCTCGCTTGCCCCATCTCCATGTGCATATTCAGCCAAAATTTCATATTCATTTTCGACTTTATAATGAACTTCAATGCGACGACATACCGGGCAAAACAGCAAAGGAACATTATGGACTTGGGTACGGTAATGCTTCAGCGTTCCCTTGGTTCCTACCATGCTTGCTCCACAGCAATAACTCATCCGGGCTCAGCCTCCTCTGAACAAAACCTGTTCTGCCTTGTTATCTTCTACACTACCTTATTCGCTTTCGTCAGCCAAAATTCCTCTAGGACATAACAACATTTCCATAATTATTTGTTACTTTTCTCTGTATTACTCCATGTAAACCGGCTTACCCTAATATTCTCACTGTATAACACAGGCAAGCAAGCCCCCAATATCGGTATAAAAACCGTTTGTTGGGGGCTTGCTTGTTCAATATTCAATATCTGATATTACAGGTTTTTGTCGCCTGGTTTCCAGTTCATTGGGCACAAGCCACCGGATTGCAGAGCTTGCAGTACACGCAATGTTTCTTCTACACTGCGACCAACATCGTTGTGGTTAACCACTTGGTATTTCAATTCGCCTTCTGGATCAATGATGAACAAGCCGCGCAATGCAACGCCTTCTTCTTCGATCAGAACGCCATAATCGCTTGCTGTTTTTTTTGTGATGTCAGAGGCCAACGGGAAGTTCAGTTTGCCCAGACCGTTATTTTCTTTAGCTGTGTTAATCCATGCTTTGTGACTGTGTACAGAGTCTACACTGATACCCAGAATTTCAGTATCCAGCTCTTTGAATTGGTCAGCAGCATCGCTCAATGCTGTAATCTCCGTTGGGCACACAAAAGTGAAATCCAGTGGATAAAAGAAAAATACGAGCCATTTGCCACGGTAATCGGAAAGCTTCACCGAACCAAATTCTTGACCGTCCCCACTCACTGTTTCCAATGCAAAATCAGGTGCAGGTCTTCCTACCAATCTTTCTGCCATAACATGAAATCCTCCTTTAAAATATGTAAGAAAAACACCAATTGTGTTCTCCTCAATCATCTGTATTGTATTAACAGCTTACTTGATAAATGTTATCACTCGCACAATTCAAAGTCAATATTGTAACCATTACTTTTTTATAATTATTTTAAACTAGAAGGAAAATTCATGATTTATACACATTTGCTATCTTACACTTCCCCATACACAAGCAGCCCCTGATTACTCAGGAGCTGCCCAGGGCTAACATTTGCTGTAATAGCGTTACTATATAATTGACTGTATAAGCTTACTATATAATAGGTAGCTTTTTTTCAAAACAGGTACACTTATGGGCTTTTAGCGAATAGCTGCTGCGATCAGGTCACCCATTTGAGTTGTCGAGATGGCTTGAGATTTATCCACTGCAATATCCGCTGTACGATGTCCTGCATCCAGTACCTCAGCTACCGCTTTCTCAATAGCATCAGCCGCTTTCTCATACCCGAAGGTGAGTCGGAACATCAAAGCAACGGACAAAATCGTTGCAATCGGATTTGCCAGTCCTTGTCCTGCAATGTCCGGCGCCGAGCCGTGCACTGGCTCGTACAGACCAAAGCTGCCTTCTCCGAGTGATGCAGAGGACAGCATACCGATAGACCCGGTCAGCATAGCCGCTTCATCACTAAGAATGTCACCAAACATATTTTCCGTCACGATGACGTCAAAGCTGGATGGACGACGCAGCAATTGCATTGCACAGTTATCCACCAAAACATGCTCCAACTCTACATCTGGATAATCTACAGCGACCCGGTTAACTACTTCGCGCCATAAACGGGAGGTTTCCAGTACGTTAGCCTTGTCTACCGATGCAAGCTTTTTGCGACGTTTTTGTGCAATCTCGAAAGATTGACGAACAATCCGTTCTACTTCCGTTACATTATATGCACAGGTATCAACTGCCTCCTCACCCTGAGCGCTCTCACGTCTGAACTTCTCACCGAAATAGATACCGCCCGTCAGCTCACGCACGACGATCAGATCTGTTCCTTCCAATACCTCTGGCTTCAGTGTAGAAGCGTCCTTAAGACAATCAAAGACGACAGCGGGACGAAGATTCGAAAACAGGCCGAGCTCTTTACGAATACCCAGCAGGCCGGTTTCAGGACGAAGTTCCTTAGGATTGTTATCCCATTGTGGCCCACCTACCGCCCCCAACAATACAGCATCTGCAGATTGACATACAGCCAGTGTTTCTTCGGGCAATGGTGTTCCCTTTTTATCAATAGCGATTCCGCCAAACAGCGCATGCTCTGTTTCAAACGAAAGACCAAACACTTCTTCCGTACGTTTCAAAATTTTCTCTGCCTCAGCGACCACTTCCGGTCCGATGCCATCACCAGCTATTACCGCAATCTTTTTCACGTCTGCCATCACGTACACTCCTCTTGTTATACAGCCATACGGGCGTATTTTTCATATCTTCTTTGTAACATATATGACAGGACTTTGACTAAGATATAGAATCTATCAATTCAATAGGCTTAGCCTATAAGCTGGATTTTCTATTTACATATAACAAAACAGGACCGGGAACACCCAATCCTGTAATATCAATCACTTCAAATCGTATATATTTAGGACTTGTAATCTACGCGATTGCTGTAGTTTGTACGCTTGTCAATCAAACCGTTCAGCGCATCCACGTAAGCCCGGGCACTCGCTTCCAGAATATCAGTGCTTACGCCACGTCCCTGCACAGACAGCCCGTTTTGAGTCAGCACCACATGCACTTCACCCAAAGCATCCTTACCATGGGTAACAGACTTGATGGAGTAATCCGAAAGTACAACGCTCTCGCCGCTGGCTTGATCAATTGCATTGTAGATCGCATCGACAGAACCGTTCCCTTCAGCCTCTGTCTCAATAATCTGACCTGTGTCGTTAACCAGACTCACTTTGGCAGAAGGCGTAGCCTCATTGCCATAAGTTACGAAAATCGTTTTCAGCTTGAAGACTTCAGGTGTATCTGCCAGTTTTTCTTCCAGCAACGCCAGGATATCATCATCCGATACTTCCTTCTTCTTGTCAGCCAAGTCCTTGAACTGCCCGAAAGCACGGTTCAGTTCTTCCTCGCTCAATTCGTAGCCCAGCTCAATCAAACGCTCGCGGAAGGCATGACGTCCGGAGTGCTTGCCCAGAACCAGCTTGCTTTCCTTCAGACCGATACTTTCCGGCGTCATGATTTCATAGGTTGTTTTTTCCTTCAGCATGCCGTCCTGATGAATACCTGATTCATGGGCAAAAGCATTCGCACCAACAATCGCCTTGTTACCCGGTACCACCATCCCTGTCAAACGGCTGACCAAACGGCTCGTACGGGCAATTTCAGACAATTGCAGAGACGTTTTGGCCTGGAAAAACTCCTGTCTCGTTTCCAGCGCCATTGCAATCTCCTCAATAGCTGTATTTCCAGCACGCTCGCCAATGCCATTAATGGTTCCCTCAATCTGATCGGCTCCGTTCAGGATGGCAGCCAGCGTATTAGCGGTAGCCATGCCCAGATCATTGTGGCAATGCGCACTCAGCTGAATCTTTTCCACATCAACTACATTTTCCTTGATATGCTTGAAAATATTGCCGTATTCATAAGGTGTCAAGTAGCCCACTGTATCTGGAATGTTAACGACAGACGCACCCTCCTGTACAGCCATAGTGACCATTTCAACTACAAAATCAAGCTCTGTTCGACCTGCATCCTCCAAAGAAAACTCCACTTTGGGCAAATACTTTAGCCCGTAGCGAATGGCTGAACGTGCGGTTTCCAACACCTGTGCCTTCTCCATCCGCAGCTTATGCTGACGGTGAATCGGAGAGGTCGCCAAGAAGATATGGATACATGGGTCCTGGGCTCCCTTGAGCGCCTCGCGAACCGCGTCAATATCCTGCTCCCTTGCACGTGAAAGGCCAATGACTGTTGAATTTTTGACAGCCTTGGCAACTGCATTAACGGCGGCCAAATCCCCTGGTGATGCAGCCGGGAATCCAGCTTCCATACGGTCAATACCCAGTTTTTCCAACTGATGGGCAATCTCTACTTTCTCACGGGTATTCAAATTCACGCCCGGTGACTGTTCTCCGTCTCTCAACGTTGTGTCAAATATATATATTTTGCGCAACGTAACGCACCTCCCTCAGGATTAGGACCTTTAAATTACAATGCGGCTCACGCAATAAGCAGGGCCGCATTGTAATTTAAACTTTATGAATAAATCATTTTATGGAATTCATTGTACAAAAAGAGATTATTTCTTGATCCAATGCATCATTTCACGCAGTTGTCCGCCCACCACTTCAATCGGATGGTTAGCTTCGTTGCGACGAGTAGCCGTCAGGAATGCGCGTCCGGATTGATTTTCAAGGATAAAGTCACGAGCAAATTTACCTTGCTGGATATCAGTCAATACTTCCTTCATCGCTTTCTTCGTATCTTCTGTTACCACACGTGGTCCAGTTACATAATCACCATATTCCGCTGTATTACTGATGGAATCGCGCATCGTTGCCAATCCGCCTTCATACATCAGGTCAACAATCAGCTTAAGCTCATGCAAGCATTCGAAGTAAGCCATCTCAGGAGCATATCCTGCTTCAGTTAGTGTTTCGAAACCTGCTTTTACGAGTGCGCTCACGCCGCCACACAATACCGCCTGCTCACCGAACAGGTCCGTTTCCGTTTCTTCACGGAAGGAGGTTTCGATTACGCCCGCACGTGTACAGCCAATGCCTTTTGCGTAAGCAAGACCGATTTCCTTGGCTTGGCCCGTTGCATCCTGCTCAATTGCGATCAGGCCCGGTACGCCAAAACCTTCTACATAGGTACGACGTACCATATGTCCTGGGGATTTTGGAGCAACCAGCAATACATCACTATCTTTAGGAGCTACGATTTGTCCGAAATGAACATTAAAACCATGGGAGAACAGAAGAGCTGCACCTTTTTTCAGGTTAGGTTCAATTTCATTTTTGTACACAGAAGCTTGTGTCTCATCCGGCAACAAAATTTGAACCACATCTGCACGGCTTGTTGCATCAGCTACGTTCAGAACTTCAAAACCGTCGTTTCTTGCGACATCGGCTGATTTGCCTTCACGCAAACCAATAACAACATTCACACCACTGTCACGCAGGTTTTGTGCTTGAGCATGTCCTTGGCTACCGTAACCGATAACGGCAACTGTTTTTCCTTTCAATACGCTAAGTTCTGCATCTTTTTCGTAGTACGTTGTAACTGCCATGGTTAATTTCCTCCTTTTAATTGGACCCTTCATAATGAGCGGGTACTCCAAGAGACTTTACCTCGCGAACGGTATCTCCAAATCCCTTCGAGCCCCCGCTCTTATGCGGGCGGTTCTTTATTGATGTAATGCGCTATAAGCGGTAATACGTTAAAGCTCCATATTAAGCATTGCCACGTATCATCGCTGTAACCCCGGTTCGGGTGAGCTCACGAATACCGTATGGCTTCAACAGCTCGATCATGGCGTCTATTTTTTCGGTATCACCAATGACCTGAACGATCAGGCTCGTCGTTCCAACATCAATTACAGCTGCTCTGAATGTTTCCACCACACCCATGATTTCTGGTCGTTGAGGTGGCTCTGCCTTTACCTTGATCATCGCCAATTCACGAGCAACCATCGGCTTTGAACTGAGATCAATGACCTTGATTACATCAATCAGCTTATAAAGCTGCTTTTCGATCTGCTCCAGGTTGTTCTCATCTCCTACAGTTACAATGACCATGCGGGATAAGCCAGCTTCTTCCGACTGACCAACGGTGATGCTCTCAATGTTAAAGCCACGGCGACCGAACAAGCCAGACACCCGCTGCAATACGCCGGGATGATCATTTACCAGTACAGCAATGGTATTTTTAGTCGTCATTTTACTCGTCCCCCATCAACATTTGATCAATTGTCGAACCTTGTGTCACCATCGGATATACATTCTCTTCCTTGCTGACTACAAACTCGACAACGACCGGTCCGGGTGTATCAAGCGCCTCCTGCCAAGCCCGACGTGCCTCTTCCTTATTTGTAGCACGCAGACCTTTTACACCGTATGCTTCAGCCAGTTTCACAAAATCCGGACTTCCAGCCAGATCAATGTGACTATACCGATTGTCATAGATCAATTCCTGCCATTGACGAACCATCCCAAGTACCTGATTGTTAATGATTACGATTTTGACCGGGATGTTATTGATAGCACAGATGGCTAACTCCTGTGAACACATTTGCATACCGCCGTCACCGTTAATCGAGATCACCAATCTGTCGGGATTGGCCATCTGAGCACCAATCGCAGAAGGAAAACCAAAGCCCATCGTACCCAGTCCGCCAGATGTTACCCATGAGCGCGGCTGATTGAATTTGTAATACTGTGCTGCCCACATTTGATGCTGACCCACGTCGGTCGTAATGATTGCGCCGCCCTTGGTTGTTTCATCCAGCAACTCGATAACCCATTGTGGCTTGAGCACTGTATCGGAATCCTTGTAAGAATAAGGCTTTTCGTTCTTCCATTGCTGAATTTGCGCTCTCCATGCATCTGCCTGATCTGCGCGTTTCACATCCTGATTCAGCAATTCCAGTACCGCCTTCACGTCGCCTACAATTGGAATATCGGTCGCAACGTTTTTTCCAATTTCAGCAGGGTCGATATCAATGTGGACGATTTTGGCTTGTGGAGCAAATCCGTCCAGTTTGCCTGTCACCCGATCATCAAAGCGAGCACCGATACAGATCAGCAAATCCGACTGTTGAATAGCCTGATTGGAGGTGTACGTTCCGTGCATACCCGGCATTCCTGTCCACAACTCGTGTCCGCTCGGGAAAGCTCCCAGCCCCAGCAATGTTGTCGTAATCGGAATTTCCGTTTTACGAACAAACTCGTAAAGTGCCTCATGTCCACCAGAGTATACAACCCCGCCACCGGCCAGAATGAACGGGCGTTCTGCCTCGGAAATGGCCTGAGTCAGCTTGTCTAGTTGAATTTTATTAGGCAGCACTGTCGGGTTATAGCCCCGCATGATCACAGGTCCCGTTTGTGGGGCAAACAGCGTTTGGGCTGCCGAAATATCCTTCGGAATATCAATTAGCACCGGTCCCTTGCGGCCTGTGTTGGCAATATGAAATGCCTCATGGATGATCCGCGGCAGTTCCTCTACATCTCTTACCAAATAGCTGTGCTTCGTAATCGGCATTGTAATCCCCGTGATATCAGCTTCCTGGAAAGCATCCGTGCCGATCAGGGAGGATATAACATTACCCGTGATGACCACCAGCGGTACCGAATCCATAAAAGCCGTCGCAATACCAGTTACCAGGTTTGTCGCACCAGGTCCGGATGTCGCGATACAAACCCCAACTTTTCCGCTTGCTCGTGCATAACCATCTGCCGCATGAATAGCTCCTTGCTCGTGACGGGTGAGGACATGCTTGAAATCCTCAAAGCCATACATGGCATCATAAATATAAAGCACTGCACCACCAGGGTATCCGAAGACACAATCTACTCCCTCCAGCAACAGGCTACGGAGCAAAATTTCCGAACCTGTAATCACTTCAGGTTCCATCCACTTTTGACGTAATTCATCGGTTGACCGAACTTCAGGAATTTGTGCACTCATTGGTCATCCTCCTTTACAAAATTTACATACAGCTGACATTTGTGAAAACAAAAAAACCTTCCATCCCTAGAACAGACTTGCTGTTACTGAGGGACGAAAGGCTGTAGCTTCCGTGGTACCACCCGTGTTTGCCCGATATCTCACAATATCGAACCTTGGCAGGTACAGAAATCACAAAGGATTCCCATATCTGGCGTCTGTAACGTAGACCGTACGATTTTCCCTAATAGGGATTTAGCGACCGTTAAATTTCATCGGGGCCAAATACTTTTCAGGAAAACAGCTCCAAGGTGAGCTCGTTAAAAAGGGATTTTGGTGAAGCTTGCAGCTAATGCCTCACTCTCTGAACAAAAGAGCCCTAATCACTTCGTCCTCTTCATTGCCGTTGAGTTCATGATTCTTTCAAATGTTTAGACACATTATATGTCCCCCATCTGGGATAGTCAATACCCAGATTTCATAAAAATTTATGTTTATCTTTTGCAGCACCTCATAGTAGCACGCATGTAACCGGTACCCGCATATTATAAAAAGACCACACGGTAAGACGGGTGTACACCTCCAAAGCCACGTCTTGTCTTGTTAACAGGGTAGAAAAGGAGGCCCGTTTATGATTCGCAAACGCGTTGCTCAGGATGATACGGTGATCTTCCGTCTGATCGAGCAGGAGCTTGTCCCCCTATCACATTTAAGCGCCCAAGACATGGAGCAAATACGAAAAGAATTACCCCGGCGCTTAAACCGGGGCATCACTTTTGTGGCTTGCAGGCCGGATAATGCACAGGTTGTTGGCTTCATTCATGTTATGCTGCATGGAGAACTGTTATACATTGATTTGATCGCAATTTCTTCAGCTCATCAAGGTAAGCACTACGGAAAAAAATTACTGGAGTATGCCGAACACTACGGACGAATGCGACGCTGCAAGCGGGCCAAAGTCATGGTGGACGAAGACAATATCCGGGGAATCCATTTTTATCTGCGTCACCAATATCACATGCTGCGATACGTAGCCCTGAGCCGATGCCACGAACTTGAAAAATCACTGTGAAAAGCGGCCTCTTTGGATCATGGTCTTGTTATCCTAAAATAAATTGGGGTAATACGGATAACCTACTCCGGGGTACCCAGGACCAGATTGAGGACCATATCCCGGTGCACCATAACCTGGTCCGTAACCGTTATATCCACCTCCGTAGGCACCAATGTAAGGGGCCGTGCCGATGGCAAGCAAGTCAAACAGCACCAGGGGAATAATCGCCTTCGTGTTGACCTTTTTCTTGCGGTTTGGTTGAAGAACCAGTCGGTTACCCGAAATGCGGATCAGCTTGCCGCTGACCTGGGAACCATCCTTGCGAGTAGCGAAGATGACTTTGCCGACAAGCTTCTCCACCTGCTTTCTGGTTACTGCCTGTTTCATCGCATTTCCTCCTTCTTTCTCAACGAATGGACAGATTGAACGGCTCCTTGATAGCTCACCACCACCACAAAATAGACTGGAGCTGACAGGGGCCGAGCGTCCGTCCAATCTGCATAGCACATTCTATTCTCTTCATACCAGAAGCGTATGTTTAAATGCCTGCACAACCTAAAAAAATCTAGTACCTGCAGATGCAGATACCAGATTTTCAGATGTCCAATTTACAGTTTTAAAACATACCGCAGTCAGCCGTTGGTGAGTTATTAACGTTACTAACGCTTGCTTGGATCATAAAGTTGACCCAATGCAGCCGGAGCCCGTGACCGGCCTACAGCTGCTACCAGTACAATAATCGTCAAGAGATATGGCAGCATAAAAATAATTTCCTGGGGAATACTTTGCGACCATGCAAACAATTGTACATAGTTGCGAATAGCTTGTGAAAAACCGAAAAACACGGCCGCGCCAAAAGCACCGAGTGGATTCCATTTACCAAAAATCATGGCGGCAATAGCAATATACCCCTGGCCTGAAACTGTATTGTGCGAGAACATATTGGTTGTAGTCAGGGTGATCGTAGCTCCACCAATACCAGCCAGCGCACCACTGATCATAACGCCGATATAACGAAGGCGATTAACCTTGATCCCTACTGTATCCGCTGCACCTGGATGCTCCCCAACCGAACGCAAACGCAAGCCAAACGGAGTTTTATACAAGACGAAATATCCAATAATAACCAACAAAATAGCCAGGTACGTCGTTGGATATGCCTGGAAAATGGCTTTCCCTGCAATTGGAATATCCACAAGATAAGGAATGGAGATTTCGTTAAAACCCTGAATACGACCGGTGTCACCATCACCTTCAAATAAAAGCTTGACCATGTATAGCGTACTACCTGCCGCCAGAAAGTTAATGACAATCCCGCTTATGACTTGATCGGCTTTAAACGTAATCGAAGCTACAGCATGAATCAACGAAACCAGTATACCGAACACCGCAGCCGATAGCACACCTACCCAAGCTGCAGAGGTCCCTCCCAGCCCCGCTTGTTCGGCATAAAATCCGCCGACACCAGCCGCAAACGCCCCGAATACCATAAGTCCTTCCAACCCGAGGTTCGTTACACCTGATTTTTCTGAAAAAACTCCGCCGAGAGACGCAAATATAATCGCCGTCGCAAAAACGAGCGTTGTATGGATTAATTCACCAAGTGTTAACCAACTCATTTTACAACACCTTCTCTTTCTTCCGCTTGGAGTAGAGCGGCTTCACAACCCAACGCACAATTCCTTGGGCCGCAATGAAGAAAATAATCGAGCCAATGACCACCCGGATAATTTCGGGCGGTACATCTGCGCTAAAGCTCATCCCCGCGGAACCATACGTAAGCGTTCCGAACAAAACAGAGCCCAGCAGCACGCCGAACGGATTATTCATTCCGATCAGAGCCACGGCGATACCGTCAAATCCGGTTCCTGGTGATCCGGCCATGACGGATTGGTAATGGAATACCCCTAACACTTCAAATGCACCCGCCAATCCTGCAAAAACACCGCTAATAAACATCGCTTTTACGATATTACGGTTTACGTTCATACCAGCATAACGGGATGCATCCTGATTAAATCCAACAGCCCGAAGCTCATAGCCCTGCTTTGTTTTCCACATGAAAATATAGAAAAACACCGCCGCCAGCAAAGCAATAACCGTACCCCAATGGACCCGGGCATTTCCCATCATCTGCGATAACCAATCAATGGAAATGGAAGCCGAAGGCTGAATGTCGACCGAACGATTTTCACCCTCCATTAATGCGAACTGATTAATGACCAGGTTGGCCAAATACAGACCGATCCAGTTCATCATAATGCATGTAATAACTTCATTTACGCCTCGCTTAGCCTTCAAATAGCCCGCAATCGCAGCCCACAGGCCACCGAAAACTGCCCCTGCAATTACAGCCAGCGGAGCATGAATGATAGCAGGCAGTCCATGAAGCTTGATGCCCACGATTGAAGCGGCTGTCATGCCTACCAGAAACTGACCTTCACCACCAATGTTAAACAGTCCGGCGCGAGCTGCAAAAGCAAATGCCAGCCCCGTCAAAATCAATGGGGTCATTTCACGGATAGCCTCGCCAAAGTTGTATGAATCTCCGTATACACGGCTAAACAAAGCGGAATAAGCCACAATGGGATCGTACCCGCCAATCAGCATCACAACAGCACCCAGAAGAAGACCCAAAATAATAGAGACCAGTGCCAGTACAAAGGAGTCTTTCGTAAATATTTTCAATAGGTTAGCCATTCTCTGCTCCTTTCTTCACTGCACTTCCTGCCATCATAAGTCCCAATTCCTGGTCATTCGTTTCTTCCGGCAGCACTTCCCCGACAATCTTGCCCTCATAGATGACAGCAATTCGATCGGACACATTCATAATCTCATCCAGTTCAAAAGAAATAAGAAGGACCGCTTTACCTTGATCCCGCTGAGCAATCAGTTGTTTCTGGACAAACTCAATGGCTCCGACATCCAGACCGCGTGTAGGCTGCGCTGCAATAAGAAGATCCGGGTTCTTGTCAATTTCACGCGCAATGATAGCCTTTTGCTGATTTCCCCCAGACAACGCTCTTGCCTTTGTGTGAATATCTGGTGTTCTTACATCGAACTTCTCGATGAGACTTTTTGCCTGTTTATCGATCGCTTCTTTGTTCAAAAAGCCATTTTTACTGTATGGTGCTTGATAATACGTCTCCAGCACCATATTTTCACTCATGGAAAAATCAAGCACCAGCCCATGTTTATGGCGGTCCTCCGGTATATGCGAAATACCTGCCTCGGAAATTTTGCGTGGCGACTGATTTGTAATCTCTTGCCCAAGCAATTGAATGCTTCCACCATCGACCTTGCGCAAGCCTGTCAAGGCTTCAATCAGCTCACTTTGTCCATTGCCGTCTACGCCAGCAATCCCCAAAATTTCGCCCGCCTTAACCTTCAGGTTCAACTCATTCAGAACACTAATGCCATCCTTGTTTTTAGAGACCACATTGTTCATTTCCAGTACAGTCTGTCCTGGCTGTGCACGCTGCTTGTCCACTTTAAAGGACACACGACGACCTACCATTTTCTCGGCCAGCTCATTCGGTGTTGTTGCTGACGTTTTGACCGTATCAATAACCTGACCTCGACGAATAATGGTAACTGTATCTGCAATTTGCATGATTTCTTTGAGCTTATGCGTGATAAGAATGATAGATTTACCTTCAGCTACCAAGCGCTTCATAATGTCCAGCAGCTCAGTGATTTCTTGTGGTGTTAGTACTGCTGTAGGCTCGTCGAAAATGAGAATATCTGCACCGCGATAGAGAGTTTTGATAATTTCCACACGTTGCTGCATACCGACCGATATATCCTCAATTTTGGCATTTGGGCTTACCTGCAGGCCATATTGCTCAGACAACCTCTGTACTTCGGCGGCAGCCTTTTTATAATTGATTTTCAGACCCTTACGAGGCTCGGAGCCCAAGACAATATTTTCGGTAACGGTAAACGGCTGTACAAGCTTAAAATGCTGATGCACCATGCCGATCCCCAGATCAATCGCCTTATTGGGGCTATCAATCTGCACTGGTTTACCACCGACTTCAATCGTCCCTTCTTCCGGCTGATACAGTCCGAAAAGAATATTCATAAGCGTAGATTTACCCGCGCCATTCTCGCCCAAAAGGGCATGAATTTCTCCCTTATGCAGCTTGATGCTGATAGAGTCGTTGGCAACGATGCCAGGGAATCGTTTTGTAATGTTCTTCAACTCAACGACGGGGGTCGCTGCATCCATGAAATCACCCTTATACACTTTATAGTATGTGCTCCAATGAGCTGACTGACCTTTATGATTCGTATAACTCCAGACGTAAGAACAAGGCTAGTCTTATGAACCAGCCTTGTCTCCACCTCTATGTTCTTCAAATCCAATTATTTCGAAGGAACTGTAATTTCGCCTTTAATAATTTTTTGCTTATATTGTTCTACAAGATCAAGTACGTCTTTAGGGACATTTTTCGTCGATGTATCCGCCAGACCGATTCCGTTATCCTTCAAAGTCAGTGTTTCAACACCACCCTTGAACTTACCGTCAACAACTTCCTTAGATACACGTTTTACAGCTTCATCCACATGTTTCACCATGGATGTCAACGTTACGTCGTCACCAAACTCAAGAGATTGGTCTTTATCAACACCGATAACCCATACTTGCTGGCCTTGTTGCTTGCGTGCGAGCGCTTCGTTAAACACACCCGTGCCTGATCCGCCAGCTGCGTGGAAAATGATATCTGCGCCGCTGTTATAGATCGTCGCAGCCGCTGCCTTACCCAAATCCGGCTTATCAAATGCGCCTGTGTAGTTTACTTCCAATTTTGCATTTGGATTTACAGCTTTAATCCCCGCTTCAAAGCCCTTTTCAAAACGCTTGATCAGCGGGCTGTCTTGTCCACCTACAAAACCAATTTTGTTTGTTTTGGTAAGCTTTCCAGCTACAACCCCCACCAGGAAGGAACCTTCATTTTCAGCAAAAACAACCGATTTTACGTTAGGCGCATCCACGACACTGTCGATGATCGCCAGATTTTTATTCGGGTTATCCTTTGCTACTTGTCCAATCGCATTCGCCAGATTAAAACCGATTCCCCAAGTCAGGTTAAAATCACCCTTAACAAATTGGTTCAGGTTAGGAATATAATCTTGATCCGATTTACTTTGCAGGTATTTAACTTTAGCGCCTGTTTCTTTCCCAGTCGCTTGCAGTGCTTCCCAAGCAGATTGGTTAAACGATTTGTCGTTTACTCCACCCACATCTGTAACCATGCCGATTTGGACATTTGATGTTTTGGCAGAACTGCCTGTGTCTCCACCACTTGCGTTGGACGCACCTTGATTTTTGTTACCGCAGCCTGCGAGAATGACCGAGATCGCCAGCAGCATAACCAAAGACATACTGAAAATTTTCTTCATGCTGATACTGTTCCCCCTTAGTGTTAGATCCCTGGAACTGTCTCTTTTTCTTTGAAAATGGTACATGCTATACATGTCATTTACTGACGAGACAGATCGTACAGAAGACTTACTTTAGAGATTATACAATTATGATCGGCTAAAATCTAGATAATTAATAACCTGGGGTCAATTTTTTTTGGATTTTCATAAATGTAAGCGTTACAAAATTAAAAAAAAGCATACATTCTGCCATTACACGTCATATTTATTCGTATTTTGGAGAAAACAAGCCTTTTCGTATCACTTTATAGGTACAAAAAAAGGCATCCCTACACAGCTTACTGCTTGGGATACCTTTTTACCACATTCGCGGTCTCCACGCTCAATAATTAAGCGTTGATTTTGCCTTTAGCAACAGTTGCCAAAGAATTGAACGCATTGATATCGTTGACTGCAAGATCAGCCAAGATTTTGCGATTAATGTCCACACCAGCCAATTTCAGGCCGTGCATCAGTTTGCTGTAAGACAAACCATTCAAACGAGCTGCTGCATTGATACGCACGATCCACAGTCTGCGGAAATTACGTTTCGTCTGACGACGGTCACGGTATGCGTAAACAAGCGATTTCATTACCTGCTCGTTAGCTGTTTTAAAAATGCGGTGTTTAGAACCAAAATAACCTTTAGCAAGCTTCAATACTTTTTTATGACGACGACGAACGACGAATCCGCCCTTTACTCTTGCCATATCAAAAGACCTCCCAAATAATGTTTATGCTTTATTCATTGCCGAGCTATATGCTATTTGAGGTTAGCAAGACCTTGTTTCAGACGTCTAACATCCCCAGGTGCCATCTCAGGGTTAGTACCCAGAACACGTTTTGCGCGTTTGGATTTGTGGGAAAGCAGGTGATTTCTATAAGCTTTGTAACGAGTTACTTTACCAGTACCGGTAATCTTGAAGCGGCCTTTAAGGCTGCTATGTGTTTTCATTTTAGGCATTGAACTTCCTCCTTAATTTATCATTGACTCTTTGGAGCCAATATCATAATCATGCTGCGTCCTTCGAGCTTGGGTTGGCGCTCCACGGTACAAAGATCAGCAACTTCCGTTTTCACACGCTCAAGAATTTTTTGTCCCACATTAGCATGGGTAATCTCACGACCGCGGAAACGAACGGAGCATTTCACCTTGTCGCCTTCATTCAGGAACTTCACCACATTGCGAAACTTGGTCTGGTAGTCATGCTCCTCGATGTTGGAACGGAACCATACCTCTTTGATGTCAACGATCTTCTGGTTCTTACGGGCTTCCTTTTCTTTCTTCTGTTGCTCATAGCGGAATTTTCCGTAATCCATAATCCGACACACGGGCGGCTTCGCTTGAGGCGCCACGTTCACGAGATCCAAGTTTGCGTCAATCGCCATTTGCAGAGCTTCACGAGTCGGTTTAATCCCGATTTGTTCCCCGTTCGCACCAACCAGACGTACTTCTCTCACCCGAATCTCATCATTGATCATATGTTCCTTACTAATAACCCTCCACCTCCAGAACCTGTTATTTTTGTATTTTGTGTGTAGACACAAAAAAGGGATGACGACTATGCAGCCGACATCCCTGTCTGATACTCAATTCATCATGAAAGTTCAATTCACAAATCATTGGATCATAACCAGCCGGCAATACCGGACAGGTGAGAAGTCGGACCTTCTGCTTGTTAATCCGTATTTTTCATTAACATACTCATATATCCTATCATGTTGCAGGTGAGGTGTCAACACTTTTCCAAGAAACAAGTAACACCTCACCGGTCGGGTACATTGGTCCCGCTCCGCACTATCCTTGCTTGCTCTGAACCTCTTCCAGACGAACGACACGCGTATGCTGAGTGTGGCTCCATTGCTTGTTGTTCTGTGTGAAGAACGCATAGAACGTAATTGGATACCACGAAACCAAATAGACTGGGAACAGCAGCAAGTAAAGATATACTTTTTTGAACGTGACCTTTTCCAGGATCATGGCGATCAAAAAGGTGATAATATTCAGACTCACAGCCACAAAACCAGTCCAAGCAGGGAATTGTACATAGATATTTTCAATATTGGGTCCACCAAATAATCCAATATCTACCCACATCGCTACTGTCATCAAGAAGGTGAACAGTACGATATACACGTTCAAACCATAAAGAGCCATATCGAATTTAATCAGGCTTCTATGCTTGATACTTTGCCACAGCAGCGGGAAGAAATAACGACGAGCGACCGTAAAATGACCCTGCATCCAGCGCAGACGCTGTCTGGACGAAGCTTTGAACGTCAACGGCTTCTCATCATATACCTTGGCATCGTAATTAAATCTTGGATATACATTGCGTTGTGTGCAACGCATGGTGAATTCCAAATCCTCTACCAGACTTGTTGCACCCCAACCCATTTCCTTGAGCAAATTCGTTTCAAAGCACATGCCTGTACCACCAAGAAAATTAGCCATATTCAGGTTGTGACGTGACAGCTGCCACAGACGGTTGATGTACCAGTAAGATACACCGTATGCGGCTGTGATCCAAGAATCCTCAGGATTTTTGGTATCAATGTACCCTTGGATAACACGGGCACCTGTGCACAAATCATTGTTCATTTCACTCAAAAAATTGGTATGCGCCAAATTGTCAGCATCAAACATGACAATGGCATCATATTGGCGCGGCATAGCCCATAATTCCTTGAGCATCCACTCGATGGCGTAGCCTTTACCACGCAAATTCGGATTCGTACGTTCACAAGCATTCATACCGTGAGCGCGAACGATGTCCGCTGTCTTATCCGTACAGTTATCACAAATCACGAATACATCGTATAGTTCCTTCGGATAGTCAAGCTGCTTCAAGTTTTCCATCAATGCTCCAACAACTTGTTCTTCATTGTGGGCAGCGACTAAAATGGCAAATGACTTTTCTGGAGCCGCATGCGCTTTTCTTTTTTTGCGTACCAATCCGAACAAGGAGAATGCAAACTGATAGACAGCGATCAACGCCAGTATAATCTGGAGCGTCACGAAAATAGCGTCTAACATAATCTCTTGTTACCCCCTTTTTATACCCCTTTAAAAATCTTGCGTTTATTTATTTTCTATCTGTGTAGCGCAAGTTCCGGCGCTTTTGTGCGCCTTTTCTGTAATTTTGACCCGACCCTTGCTTTCTTCATTGGCTGTGCGCAGCCCCCTTTTTGGCTGACACAGGAATGCCATTACGATTTTCGTTGGTTTTCAAACTTTTGTCAAAGCCTTAAAACTGGTCTCAGCAGCAAAAAAACACGACAAATTCCCGTTTAAGCAGGGAATGCGACGCTGAGCCTCTCATTCATAACGCTTAGGTCTTATTTTCGTCCATTTGCTAACTTTTTATTTCTTTGGTCCCTCCTTTTTGTGGGCCAATTAGGAACCACTTCTAACCACTCTATCTTATTAGACGGATGAACGCAAAGAAAGTTATACAATTCAGCTTATATTCCTTAAACATTTTTGTGTAGAATTAACCAGGTAAGTGGTGATTCTTGAAATGCATAGCGTTTAAAAATATGATGGGAGCAAGAGAATAATTACTTATGGCCTTATTCTGTCAAAGTGATTGAAAATATTTGCCGACCTACCTGAAACGGCAACCGGAGGAAACCAAATGCAACGTCTAGTCGTAAAACTTGTAAATCTGGAGCAGCAGTTGTTCAAATGGATCAACGGACGCTTACACAACCGATTTTTGAACTTCTGGCTTTATTATCTCACACATCTGGGCGGGGCTACCTTTACAATAGCCTCTACGTTACTTATTTGGTGGCTCGCTCCGAATCCATGGAAGGATACCGGTATGAAGGGAGCCATTGCTCTGGGGGTCAGTCATATCCCCGTAGCAATCGTCAAAAAACTGTATCCGCGGATTCGCCCGTATTTGGCGCTACCGGGTACGAATACCTTTCGCAACCCCCTGTCGGATCATTCCTTTCCCTCAGGACATACAACCGCTATTTTTTCGGCTACCGTTCCTTTTATGCTTCAGTCACCAATGCTTACCCTGCCGCTGTTGCCTATAGCGCTGATTGTAGGTTTTTCCCGGATTTACCTGGGACTCCACTATCCCACGGATGTACTTGCTGGAGCGGTTATTGGAACTTCTGCAGCAATCGGAACGGTTGCATTCTGGCCTTAAAGCCGATATGGTATGATTGAGAACATCTCAGCAGGAACAGGTGAAATGAGAGTGGCTAAAAAACGAGTGTTATTATTATCGGAAGGTTTCGGTGCCGGACATACTCAGGCTGCATACGCGCTCTCAAGCAGCTTGCGGAAGCTATCTCCGAATGTGCAGACCCGAGTGCTGGAGCTGGGGAGCTTTTTGAATCCAAGAATGGCCCCGCTTATTATTACAGCATACAAGAAGACTGTTGTATCGCAGCCTCGCCTAGTCGGATTGGTTTACCGTCATCAGTACAAAAAATCATTAAACCGTCTTACAACGCTCGCTTTGCACCGTCTGTTCTACACACAGACCCGAAACATTCTCCGACAGCTTCGTCCCGATTTGGTGGTATGTACTCATCCTATCCCGAGCGCGGTGATTTCACGCTTAAAGCGCTTAGGCTTACATGTTCCGCTTTGTACTGTCATCACAGACTATGATGCACATGGAACATGGATCAGTCCCGAGGTTGATCGGTACTTTGTATCTACGCCTGAAGTCATGCGTAAGCTGCGCGCGCGCGGAGTACCCGTGTCGAAAATCCAGGTGACCGGTATTCCGGTTCATCCAAATTTTTGGGAACATCCGGGGCACGATGAAATTCGGGAACAATTTGGCCTTAAACCTATCCCGACCGTACTCGTTATGGGTGGCGGCTGGGGCCTTATGAACGACGAAGTTATTCATCGCTCGCTTACCGATTGGAGAGAAAACATTCAATTTATTTTTTGTTTGGGTCATAACGATAAAATTCGTCGTAAAATGCAGCTGGACCCCCGGTTCAATCATCCAAATATTCATATCTTTGGTTTCACACGGGAAATCGACAAATTAATGGAGGTATCGAATCTTCTTATTACCAAACCCGGCGGAATGACATGTACCGAGGGATTAGCCAAAGGGATTCCGATGCTGTTTCACAAACCTCTTCCCGGACAGGAGGAGGAAAATTGTCAATACTTTACGGCTCAAGGCTTCGGAGAACCGATTACTTCGCTGGATGTTGTCGTTAAATGGATGAATCGGTTACTACACGATTTTCCGGAAATCGTTCGCAAGCGACAGGAGCACGTCCATAATGTAGCGCGATATTATCCTCTTCAGAGCGCACAGAGTATTTTGGATATAATGGAACCAAACAGGGTGCTTTCCTAAAAAGGAAGCACCCCGCTTTATTTTAATCGTTTTATCGCTATTCGCTTTACTTTCCGTACTTTTCAAGACGCGTTTTCCCATATTCTTCCAAAGCGTCTTTGCCAATCAGCACCTCTACACGATGGATATTCATACCTTTACCCATAAATTTTTGTTCATATTCCGTCATAACATGCTCCTCGTTAATCCCCTCACGATGAAGGTTTAACGAAATATTCGTCATTTGCAGACCACTGTCGGCAAATGAATTCAGTGAAAACTCAAACAGTGTCTCCGAATCGGTCTTAAAATGAATTTGCCCTCTGCTGTTTAAAAGCTGACGGTACTTGTCCAAAAAGCGCGGATGCGTCAAACGACGGCGCGCATGCTTGGTTTTAGGCCAGGGATCACTAAAATTCAGATAAATGCGTTCAATTTCTCCAGGTTCAAAAACATTCTCAATCTGTTCAATGTTTGCCAGCGCCAACTTGATATTGGGTGGAGTGCCGACCTCTGTGTCGCTCCAGGCCAGGCGAGACTTTTCCGTTGCACGTCGCACCAGCTCATCATACATATCAAAGCCAATGTAGTTGATGTCCGGATTCCGGAAGCTCATTTGGCTAATAAATTGTCCTTTGCCCATGCCAAATTCCACATGAATCGGACGATCATTGCCGAAAAGCTGCTGCCACTTTCCTTTATACTGCGCTGGTTCCAAGATGACCAGATCCTGTTGTTCTTCCAGGCTTTCCCTTATTCCTTTTCTTCCGCGTAAACGCATGTTACTCCTCCATATACTCTGTTATCAAGGAAAAAGGAATTCCACCCCCGCTTGAA
Source organism: Paenibacillus sp. 1-18 (assembly GCF_000520755.1). NCBI lineage: Bacteria > Bacillati > Bacillota > Bacilli > Caryophanales > Paenibacillaceae > Paenibacillus > Paenibacillus sp. 1-18. Next base: position 29,993 of record NZ_ASSB01000238.1, on the reverse strand, counting down.
GATACGGAAATGAAATTCCTTTTTCAATATATTTGGATTGGGGTCCAACTAATTTAATTGTTCATAGTCTACCCCATCAGCAGGTGAAAAATCAATTGTCTTTTGGCAAGCCGCTCTGATTTTTTGACGTGCAGCCGTTCCAATCTGACGGTCCTGTCCAAAACGGACACCAGTCAGCGCCAACGCCTCATCAAAGGTTAACTCAACAGTAACTTTATCCATACGTGTTTTATCCTGCGCATTCATAAAAGATCACCTCACGGGTTATTAGTGATGGAACCGACGTGCATTTCCCCTAAAGCAGGCGATAGAAACAGCATAGCTGTATCCTAGAAAATAATCATTAGCCAATGGATAACTTTTATTTTCAGGTTCGAAAGCAGTCCTTATATTGTATGTCTGGTACCGCTTACAATATAACACATCGTGTAACCTTTTTCAATCCCGAATCCAATAAAATCCGCACTTTTTATTGCCTTCCTCGCCCAAGTGATTCCCAATTAAGACTGATTTTTGTTACAATAAGGTGATCGTAAAAAAAAGGAGTTCACCCATGAAAACAGATTTGTTGCCTGCTCCTCTGCTATGGGGAGATAAACGGTTCCATACTTGGAATTACGAAATGCGCGAGCAATTTCAAAATAAAGTGTTTAAAGTTATGCTGGATGCAGGTTTTACTTGTCCGAATCGCGATGGATCTATTGCCAAAGGAGGCTGCACTTTTTGCAGCGCGCGCGGATCAGGTGATTTTGCCGGACGTCGCCGTGATGACCTGGTCACCCAGTTCAATACGATTCGGGATCGTCAGCATTTAAAATGGCCAAACGCCAAATATATTGGCTATTTCCAAGCCTACACCAATACGTATGCCCCGGTCGAGGAACTGCGGGAATACTTTGAGGTTATTCTGGAGCAGCCGGGGGTTGTGGGTCTGTCCATCGCTACCCGCCCTGATTGCCTGCCTGACGATGTCGTGGATTACCTTGCCGAATTGAACGAGCGCACGTACCTGTGGATCGAAATGGGGCTGCAAACCGTCCATGAATCCACTTCAGAGCTGATTAACCGTGCTCATGACACTCAATGCTATCTAGATGCGGTGGAAAAGCTGCGCAAGCGCAATATTCGCGTGTGTGCCCACATTATTTATGGTCTGCCGCAGGAGACGCATGAAATGATGCTCGATACGGGACGCGCAGTAGCGGCTATGGACGTGCAAGGTATTAAAATACATTTGCTGCATCTCATGCGCAAAACGCCGATGGTCAAGCAGTATGAAGCGGGATTGCTACGCTTTCTGGAGAGGGACGAATACGTTAAGCTGATCGTCGATACCCTGGAATTTTTGCCACCCGAGATGATCGTTCATCGGCTGACCGGGGATGCTCCCCGCGATCTGCTGATGGGACCCATGTGGTCGCTCAAGAAATGGGAAGTGCTTAACGCCATTGATGATGAGCTGAAATCACGTGAAACGTGGCAGGGCAAATACTGGAGGCAGCCTTAAATGGGTTTCCTATCTGTCTTGAGCTATGCTCATCAATTGGTGGCTGCGCGTGTGCAGCCAGGTGATTTTGCTATAGATGCCACTGTCGGTACTGGGGCAGATACACTGTTTCTGGCAAAAGCCGCTGGCAAACGGGGCCGTGTTTACGGCTTCGACATTCAGCAGGAAGCATTGCAACTCGCCCGGCGGCGGCTGGGAGAAAATGTCTCCTCCTCAATAGCAGAGGTATCCTTGCTGCTGCAGGGTCATGAGCAAATGAGGAAGGCTATTCCCAACGAGCTGCATGGCAAAGTCGCTGCGGTTATGTTTAATCTAGGCTACTTGCCTTCCGAGGGCGCCGATTCATCTGTCATCACGCATACGGACACTACGCTCGCCGCGCTTGAAGCAGCCCTGCAGCTGCTGCGACCACGCGGCATTCTGACCACCGTACTATATCCAGGACACGCTGGAGGCAATGAAGAGGCAGAAGCCGTCCTTCAATGGGCTTCTGCTCTTCCCGTCTCTATCGGCCAAAGTATTATTTACCGTCAATTACAACGGGACACCTCGCCATATTTGGTGGCGATTGAAAAAAAATAGCGTATCGGCTTTCCAAGCCAACTTATCCAGGTTATGAGCGGCTTTTTCCAGCCGCCTTACATATATCATTTTGAAAGTCGTAAGAGATGTCTGTTGTGCACTCAATACCCATTCATGGAGGAGAGAAATTATGCTAAAGCCATACCCGCTGCAATTTCAACCTGAATTTAAAGAAAGAGTCTGGGGAGGACGAGCATTGGAACAATTTGGTCTAACCCCACCAGAAGGACATATTGGCGAAGGATGGATGATTGCTGATCATCCGAATGGAACCACAACAGTCATCAATGGCGAGCTTGCAGGCAAAGGGCTGGATGAAATCCGCGAAATCTATGGACAGGAATGGCTTGGAGCCAAAGGAGTATCGGAAAAAGGTGGCCGCTTCCCGCTTCTGATCAAGCTGCTGGATTGCAATGATGATTTGTCCGTACAGGTACATCCGACTGATGATTATGAGGGACTTCCGGTCGGAGAGCTTGGAAAAACCGAAATGTGGTATGTGCTTGATGCCAAGCCGGATGCAAAAATCATTTATGGTCTGACCGAAGGTGTAACACGTGAAAGTTTGCGTACAGCTCTTGAAAGCGGAGACATCCTCGACAGCTTGCGTCAGGTTCCTGTTGAGGCAGGCGATACATTCTTCATTCCGGCTGGTACTGTACATGCGCTGTGTGCGGGTGTTGTCGTAGCTGAAATCCAGCAAAATTCGGATACGACCTATCGGTTATATGACTATAACCGTCCTGGTTTGGATGGCAAGCTTCGTGAGTTGCATATTGAGGATTCCCTCAATGTGACCTCATACGAAGGTGCAGGCGCAACAACAATGAAAACGGGCGGTTTACAGCCAGGTGAATGGCTCCAACTTGCAGCCTGTGAGTATTTTGTCGTGGAAAAGGGTATCGTAGATGGAAGCTGGTCGCTTTCTACAACGAAAGACAGCTTTACGATTCTCGTCATTTGCGAAGGCAGTGGTACCCTAGCGTGGGACGATAATGCCGAGTCTCTTTCCTGTAAAGCTGGAGATTGCTTCCTGCTGCCTGCCAATCTCAACGGTTACACATTGAATGGCCAAATGACCGTACTTAGATCTTATCTTCCTTAAAGCTTAAAGGATGTGATGTCTAATTATGCGGGAATACACCTTTACCATCGCAGAAAATGATGGAACCGAGCTTTTTGCCTACCGCTGGCTGCCCGATCAACAGATGCCCCTAAAGGGGATTGTACAAATTTCACATGGGATGTGTGAGAGGTCTTACCGCTATATCCGACTGGCAGAGAAGCTCACTGCTTCCGGCTACGGTGTGTATGCCAACGATCATATCGGTCACGGGCGCACAGCTGGTGATCCCCATAAGCTTGGTATGCCGGGAGCAGATGCGTTCAATCGAATGGCAAACGGCATGCTGGAGCTGGGCGAAATTGTGGCTAAGGAGTTCCCTGATCTGCCACGTTTTTTGCTGGGTCACAGCATGGGGTCCTTTTTAACCCAGAAAATAATGTATGACGACAGGCACGTATATCACGGGTTTATGTTATCGGGAACGAACGGGCGGCGTGGTCTGCTGAAACTCGGGGAGCAGGTTGCCCTGCTGCAAGCCAAGCTGCAAGGAATGGATCATCGCAGCATGCTGCTCAATGCGATGGTCTTCGGCGGTTTTAACCGTGCCTTTCGTCCGGTGCGTACGGCATTCGACTGGCTATCCCGTGATCCAGAGGAAGTAGATCAATTCGTACATGATCCGCTGTGTGGAGCCATCTGTACGACAAGCTTCTTCCTTGATTTTTTCAGGTTGCTGCAAGAAATCCATTGGCCTTCCTCACTGGAAAACATTAATCCTAAACTGCCGGTCTACATATTTGCCGGGGACCGTGATCCGGTAGGATTGTTCGGTAAAGGTGTATTGTCGCTGGTAGATATGTATCAAAGCCTGGAGTTTCAGGATGTGGAATACCGCCTCTACCCTGATGGCCGCCATGAGATGCTGCATGAAACCAACCGCGATGAAGTCATGAATGACATTGTTGACTGGCTGGATCGTCATGTTAACGTGGCAGCGACCTTTTAATAAAGAGAAACCTTCAAAACCACAGTTAAAGTGAGTTTGAAGGTTTCTTTTTTTATGCAAATCACCACGCATTCCGTTCTCTCAGGGAGGTAATATGAGCTGTATGATGTTTGCCGTGCCAGGCATAGATGCCGATGTTTCGTTCGAGCCGGATCGTCTGACCCGATTCAGGATGAATAAACGTTCGATGCAGTTGCTCTTCTCCTAACGATCGCAACACGGTCACCCACCGTTCATGAAGCCCTTCCAGCAATTGCAGCGAGGGTTCCAGTGGTAGCTCTCTGGCATCCGGTATTTCGGCCCAACGTCCCTCATCGTATGGCTTGATCGTCGGTGTATCCTCCGTCAGCGCCAGCTTAAAACGAATATAGCTGTTCATATGGCTGTCTGCCAAATGATGAACAACCTGCCTTATCGTCCATCCCCCTTCACGATAAGGCGTATTAAGCTGCTGCTCATTCAATCCCTCGACTGCTTGACGGAGCCGTGAAGGCAGTTCAGCAATGTCGTGAACCCATGCTAGAAGCTGCTCTTCTGTAATGGTATCTGGAACGACGAACGGCCCAATCGGGTAGCGCAAATCTTTATCCAAAACATTCCCCACCCTTCTCTGCATCTGTGTGCCTATTAGGTCTGAATCTTATGGTATTACTATGCAGGAAAAAAAGCAGACCCGCAAGAGCCTGCTTTTCCCTACACAAAATTCCTGGATATTTATTATCCCTCAAGCAACAGAGATTCCGGATCTTCCAGCAATTCTTTGACGGTTACCAGGAAGCGAACCGCTTCGCTACCATCAATAATCCGGTGATCGTACGACAAGGCGATGTACATCATCGGACGATTTTCCATACGTTCCTCGTCAATTGCAATCGGACGAAGCTGGATTTTGTGCATTCCCAAAATACCCACCTGCGGCGTGTTCAGAATTGGCGTAGACAGCAGGGACCCAAAAATACCCCCATTGGTAATGGTAAAGGTCCCGCCCTGCAAATCTGCCAGAGAAAGCGAGTTGGAGCGCGCTTTGCCAGCCAATTCTGCAATGCTTTTCTCAATTTCTGCAAAGCCGAGACGATCAGCGTCCCGTACAACTGGCACGACCAAACCTTCCTTGGCAGACACAGCAATCCCGATATCATAGTATTTTTTCAGTACGATATCATCGCCGTTAATTTCGGCATTCACGGTAGGGAATTGCTTGAGGGCACCAACCACCGCTTTCGTAAAGAAGGACATAAAACCGAGCCCTACATCATGCTTCTCTTTGAACTTATCTTTACGGCGTTTACGAACATCGAGAATGGCGGTCATATCCACTTCATTAAAAGTGGTAAGCATAGCGGCTGTTTGCTGTGCCTCAACAAGGCGCTTGGCAATCGTCGCTCTACGACGAGACATCCGTTGCCGTTCGACAGGCTTACTGTACTCCGTTTGAGATGGAGACGGAGCCGCAGGCTTGTTGGTAGCCGAAGATGCAGGTGCAGTCGATGTCGCACGCGCAGCCTCAGCGCTGTTCGTATGCGTTTTAACATCTCCCTGGAACACACGTCCGAGCGGGTCTTTTCCCTGTACCTGCTCCAGATCAATTCCGCGTTCACGCGCCAGCTTGCGGGCGGATGGAGATGCCGTCTGATTTCCCCCGTCACTATTAGACGGAATAGGCGGTGCGGCCTTTTCTGCTACTGCAGTAGCCGGTGTAGTCGCTACGGGTGGTGCTTCCGGCGCTTTGGTCGCTGCTGCTTCTTCAGCACAGGCCCCCCCTGTGTTACCACTGCCGCCGCTTTCAATCAAGCCAAGAGCTTCACCGATGGACACAGTCTCTCCCTCCTGACGAAGGATTTTCTGGACAACTCCCGCTTCTTCTGCACTAATTTCCAGATTGACTTTATCCGTTTCCAGTTCCAGTAGAACATCCCCCTGGCCTACGGAATCCCCTTCCTTGACAAGCCATTTAGAAATTGTTCCTTCCGTGATGGATTCTCCCATTGCCGGTACTAAAATATCGCTCACAGCCGCTACCTCCCCAATGTAATATTGTTTTTGGAATCCTGCTTCAACGCTGATTGAATAATCCGCTGCTGTTCTAGGCTGTGTACTTGCTGATAGCCGCTCGCCGGGCTGGAACGTTCCGGTCTGCCTGCGTAACGAATTTCCGCTCCTTGCGGCACAACATTCCGCAGACGAGGCTCCATGTAACTCCATGCCCCCATATTTTTAGGTTCTTCCTGAGCCCATACGAACTCTTTAACTTGCGGGAAACGACTGAAAATATTCCGAATATCCTCTTCCGGGAAGGGGTACAACTGCTCCACACGAATAATGTGCAAACGCTCCTCCGCCTCATTTTTATCTTTCTCCAACGCCTCTTCCAGATCAATCGCAATTTTGCCACTGCAAAGTACAATGCGCTCTACACGATCCGGACGTGTACCCAAGCCAGGCTGCTCCAGCACAGGATGGAATGTTCCCTCGCTGAACTCAGAAGCAGGCGAAGCGACACGATTGTTGCGAATCAGGCTTTTCGGCGACATCATCACAAGCGGACGCGCTTCCTCACTTTCGCTCAATGCAGCCTGACGGCGCAATAGATGGAAATACTGCGAGGCACTGCTCAGATTGGCGACAGTCCAGTTATTTTGTGCAGACAACTGGAGGAAACGCTCCAGCCGTGCGCTCGTATGCTCCGGTCCTTGTCCTTCACTTCCATGCGGTAACAGCATGACCAAACTGGATTTCTGTCTCCATTTGGCACGGCCCGCGGAAATAAATTGATCGAAAATAACCTGTGCGCAGTTCGCAAAATCACCGAATTGTGCTTCCCAAATCACTAATGTTTCAGGAGAAAACACGTTATACCCATATTCAAAGCCGAGGACAGAAGCCTCAGATAAAGGGCTATTATGAATACTGAACGAGGCGCGTGCTTCGGGCAGTGTATGAAGCGGGCAATGAGTATTGCCGGTTTCAGGCTCATGCAGCACGAGATTACGGTGAGCAAAGGTCGCACGCTCCGCATCCTGACCCGTCATACGAATCGGCTTGCCGTCTGCAAGAATGGTAGCCAGAGCCAGCGTTTCCGCTAAACTCCAATCTACTTTTTCACCCTCGTTCAGAGCTGTTTTTCTACGCTGTAAAATGCGATCGAGCTTCGGATATACATGAAAATCTTTTGGCCATTTGAGCAGGTTTTCATTAATTTGGCGCAGCTTTTTCAATTCCACCGCAGTACGAACCACAGAGCCCTGATTTTTTTTGGCCTTAACAGCAGTAATTTCTGGCTCTTCTTCCGGTTGATTCTTCACATGTTCATGTGCTTCCTTCAATCGGCTTTGCACCTTTTCAATGAGACCGGAACTAAACGCTTCATCCACGATGCCCTGCTTCATCAGATGTTGAGTATATAATTTGCTCACTGTCGGATGATTCTTCACCTTGCGATATACCAGCGGTTGGGTTGTTTCCGGGTCATCGGATTCATTGTGACCATAACGACGATAACCAATCAGATCAATCAGGAAATCCTTCTTGAAGCGATTGCGGTATTCACCAGCCATACGAGCCGCTGCAATGCAAGCTTCAGGATTATCCGCGTTTACGTGTACAATCGGAATTTCGTAGCCCTTGGCCAAATCGCTGGCATAACGGGTCGAACGTGAATCGACACTTTCTGTCGTAAAGCCCAGACGATTATTCACAATAATATGCACCGTACCACCATTACGGAAGCCACGCAAATTCGTGAAATTGAGTGATTCCGCCACAATCCCCTCACCCGGAAAAGCCGCATCGCCGTGCATGATAATCGTAGCAGCCTTGCTGACATCCAGCTTCGGATAGCCTGCTTGACTGCGGTCTTCCTGCGCTGCGCGGGAAAAGCCTTGTACGACCGGATTCACATACTCCAGGTGACTTGGATTATTCGCCAATGTCAGACGGGCCTGTACGGCTTCCCCATCTTTTACAAAACGATCAGCACCCAGATGATACTTCACATCTCCAGTCCAGCCGTAGTTAATTCCGGTCGAGCCTTCCGACGGGATCAGATCCTTATTCGGTGAATGATGAAATTCAGAGAAAATTTTGCTATAAGGCTTGCCCAGCACATGAGCCAGCACGTTCAAACGCCCCCGATGCGCCATACCCATCAGGACGTGACTTGCTCCTGCATTCGTGGTAAGTCGAATGATCTCGTCTAGTACGGGTACAAGCACATCGTTACCCTCGATGGAAAAACGCTTCTGTCCGACAAACGTTTTATGCAAAAACTCTTCAAACTGTTCAACCTCCACCAATCTGCCCAACAGGGCCTTGCATTCCTGTGTTGTGAGTGGCTTGGAGGACCAGCCGGATTCTGCATAGCTATTCAACCAGCGGCGTTCCTCCTCGTTATGAATGTGACTAAATTCATAGGCAATCGGTCCTGTATATGCAACACGCAGTCGTTGAATAGCTTCCCATCCGTTAAGTGTTCCCGCAGGAGCGTTATCCCATATTAAAGAGGCCGGAAAGGCCTTTAAGTCCTGTTCAGTTAAACCGTAGGATGCTGGATCAAGCAAGCGAGTATCCTGCTCGGCATCCAGTCCCAGCGGATCTATTTGGGCGGCCAAATGCCCGTATTCACGGATGTTCCACACCATTTTCCCCGCTGTAACCGCTTTCTGCAATGTGTTCGAATCGAGGCTCCCCAGAGCGCTTGCAGGGGGTCCTTGCAATTTGTAGTCTATCATGGAAGCAGCCGAGTATTCGGATTGCGGTGGCTCACCCCATTGATCAAACAGCTCGCGGTAAGCCGGATCAACCGTTCCGGGGTCCGCTACATACTTTTCATACTGGTCCTGCACATAACCTAGATTAGGTCCGTAATACGCCTGCCAAGGTACCTGTCTGCTGCTCTCTTCCATTGTCATCTCGTTCCCTCCGTCAAATTTTTAAATTCATAGCTGGACGGAAATCATTTTTAATTTGTTTTTTTGTTAAACCCTCAATTTAAGTTGTTCACAATATGCTCACATTATATGAAATCCTTCATCAAAAGTCGAATTTCACAGTTCTTATTCCTCTTCCATTGTATAAACTTTTCTTGCTATAAGCATTTCCTTTTTCTCAACATATCCATGCGTAAATGAGATGAATCGGGTTATAGTAGCTTTTAGCACTTAAAGATTAGAATGTAGCAGAATAGGATATCCTAATCACAAAAAAATTTGACAACGTTTTCTGATCATGATAACTTATCTCGTGAGGCTTGTTATCGGTAATGCGGGCAAAACCACAACAGAGATGATATTTCTTTCTGTTGTAGTTTTGCCCTTTTTTATTCCTCAAAATGGGTGATTCGATGTGATAATTAAACAAATTTTCAACAATAATATCGTCAGCACGGTGGATGATAAAAACCAGGAGTTGCTTATCCTCGGCCGGGGTATCGGGTTTAACTTCCGTGCTGGTGATCCGATTGACGAAAAGCGGATTGAGAAAATTTTCTGTCTGCAGGATGCAAATATTTATGAGAAGTTTAAAGCCACTGTCATGGAAGTTCCGATTGATATTTTACAAGTTATCGATGACATTGTTAGTCTGGCGCGCACACAGCTGAACAAAAAAATAAGTGATGGCATTTATGTCTCCTTGTCAGATCATATTCATTTTGCTATTCAGCGTATGGAGCATGACATGATTGTACGCAATCCACTGTCATGGGAGATACAGCATTTCTATAAAGCTGAGTATGACGCTGCCAAAGAATCACTGACACTTTTGCGCGAACGTCTGGGCATTGAATTCCCAAAGGAAGAGATTTGTAATATCGCCCTTCAAGTGAATCAGGAAATCAAAACACCTGGCAAGTTAAACAGCCAGCCGTCGGAATCAACCGGCGGCTGGCTGTTTAGTTTATGTTGCTCTTAAAAGCCAGAGGGTCTGATACGATGCAAACTCAAACTTAAAGTGACATTAAAGTCACTTTTCTGTACAATATTCCTACTTTTCACTATTATTTTAATTAGGCATCTAAAAACCGCTTTGAAAGCGAAAGGGATGGAACTGTGACTGGATTAAAACAAATACTCAGAAACAAGAATTATGTCAGGCTTTTTCTGGCAACGTTCGCCTCACAATTGGGAGGAATTATTGGGGTTACTGCATTCATGTTTTATTTGTTGAAACGGTTTACGAATCAGCCATACTATGCAACGCTTGCCGAGTTAATGTATTCGCTCCCGATGCTGGCAGTATTTCTCGTAGTTGGAGTACTTGCAGATCGGATGGACCGACAAAAAATCGCTGTTAATTGTGACTGGATCAGCGCTTTATTATCCTTATGTTTGCTCATTTTTATTTGGGTTGATTCTATTCCTTTGATATTTGCCTTCCTCTTCATCCGTAGTGCTGCTTCCAAATTTTTTTTCCCAGCCGAAAGTGCCCTTATACAGGGAATCCTAAGCAAAGATGATTACACCATTGCAGCAGGCCTCAATCAAATGATAGGGAGTCTTTTCATGTTATTTGGAGCAACTCTGGGGGCCGTCGTTTACTGGCATTTTGGAATTACTGGAGCCATCCTAATTGATGCTGTTTCTTTTATTGTTTCTGCATTGCTTATTCATTCCTGCAAAATTCAAAAGGAAGTACGCCTTCCGAACGGGGCACATCAATTTAAACAATTAAAATTCAAACTGGTCATGCATGACTTTAAACAAGGGTTTCTTTACATATTACGCAACAAACTATTGATTTTGTTGGTTTCAGGCTTTTTTATGTTCGGCATTTTAAATGGAGGATTTAGCGTTTTACCAATGTTTATTCTTAAATATAAGCTAGCTCCAGACAACTATGAGCAGTATATGGTATGGACAAATATTATTTTTGGATCAGGTGTGTTGCTTGGCACCTTAATCGCTTCTCTTATCTCCGCCAAGCTAAAGCTACACCAAATGATTGCAGCTGGAGTTCTGGTCGCCGGCATTGGTATATGCATACTTGGATTTGTTAATCACCTCTATGTTTTTTTGATTATCGACTTCGCCATTGCACTGGTACTTCCGTTCATTAATATCGGCATAGGAGGATGGCTGCCTTGTATTGTAGATCCTCAAATGATGGGACGTGTGCAAGGTTTAATTAATCCGTTAATGATGCTGTCCCAATCTCTTACATTGGGTTTCATTGCTGTAAGCTTCCCTTCATTTATTTCAATTGACATCTTGTTTTTATTAGTTGGGGTCTGTACCGTTATTGTAGGAATATACTACACTATTGTGCTCCCCCGTTATGCTGATTACGGCACTTCTTCTAAAGCCCTTCAGGAATCTTTATAGGCAAATTAAATGAATTCATACATGGTGGCACTGAAGTTATCCACTACATCAGCACTTCTACATGAAACTGAGATAACTAATTTCTCATGCTCGACAAGCACGTACATTCGTTGCATACGACTAGCGCGTCAAAAACAACACACGAAAAATCCAGTAGAAACAAAGGCTGATAAGGTCTTTAATATTTCAAAAAATGAAGTACATGTTTCCCCTTATTTCTGTATGTACTTATTGGTAAACAGGGCTCCAAACCATAAAAAAATGCCCGGCAGGCGCAATATCTGCGTCAGCTGGACATTTGGATTGTAATCGGAGTAGCGGGATTCGAACCCACGACCTCACCCACCCCAAGGGTGCGCGCTACCTAGCTGCGCTATACCCCGATGAAAAACCGCGGTGTATCAACGTTTTCTTTACGTTCGTCCAGCGGTCAACTACCGTATATTTCCTATTATAGCGGATAGGCGCGCACCCTTGCAATAATTAACCGCGCACATCTGCATAAGAAAATTTAATAGCAACGCGGGTTTATGACGTAGGGAGCACCGCGCACACGCCCACGGATCATAACCGTAGACGAGCGCTTTATAATTCTCGGAAGTTTATTTTGATACGCAGATTTCTCACGCACCAGATTCCGGACCGTCGCGCAGGGGCCTTGGGGGTACGGGCCTCGCAATCTCCACGCAAAAAGACGCTTATTCAATCGCTTTTGATAGCGTAAATAAGCGTTAATTCCGATCGGACACGCGCAGCCACACGTACCACCCGGTTGCCTTTTATGCAGCGGATATTCACGGACATGTGCACAAAATCCATATTATGCGAATATGTCTGCGCCCGTAGACCGCACCGTTACGCGGTTGATACTACGCTGCATAAATGTACCTTATGCACTGTATATACATACCAGCGTATAATCCGTATAAATCCCGTAGCTACGCGGCTTTGCGCCCTATCCGGCTGTCTACCCGCTGGTAACGTATGCAGTGAAATACACTGGTTCTCTCGTCCGTTATACACTACGTATGCAGCCGGAGTGTGTAGCGTAAATCCGCTATGTATCCGACTCATTTGAAAAATTCCGAAGAGGTCGCGCGTCCGGAGCCTCGTGTAGGAAAATTCGCTATAAAGTACACTTTTGGGACGTGATAAATAGCCGCTAAAGCCTTATATATCGCTGATATAACGCCATTTCACCCGATTTCGCATACGTTATGAATCCGAACCGACTCACGCTTAAATAAGACCGAGCATTCGGCATCTCTCCGTGATTTCATCCGCTGAAAGCGCGAGCCACTCTACCGCACTCCTATGTCGTCGACGTATTGCGGATATGAACCCTCGGTGTACCCTCTCGTATTCCTTATTAAAATCCTCACGCTGCCTCCAGCGGTACAATGTCCGCCTATCCACTCCGCATAGTGACGCAATTTCATCCATCGTGTCGTGTACGCCCTTGCGCGCCAACATCTCGATTGCAAGCATATGACGCTCGTCAAGCGGGGGCCGTGCGCGTCTTTTGCGCTTCTTATTCGCCATTGTAACGCAACTCCTTCCGTATGTAAAAAGAGCGAGCCGTAGCCCGCCCGTGAAGATTAATTCACCCATGCTTTAACGAACGCGCGCGCGATCTTTTCGATGTCTGCGTCTTCACGTATGGTCGTACCGTACATATTGACTACGATACCTCCGTTGCTGCCTTTGCCGCGCTGCTGGTCGCGCCATTCAGATGCCTCGTGCTTCGTGAGGACTGTTTCATCACGATGGAGGCGCGCAGGATAATCATTATACGGAACTCGGTCGAGCCCGCCTGCGTGTCCGTTTGCGCTTGGACGTTCGACTTGAATAACGCCGTTTCCACCAAAAGCCTCCGGCATACCTAACGAGAAATTACCGGATAATACCTGCGCCGCATCTGAATTTTTAAACTCTTGCCACTTTTTATACGCGTATTCAATCGCAGAAGCCACCGCGTCAATCGCTGCTTCCATGAACTTCAGAATCGGCTTAACGGTTTCCCACGCAGCCGAAAACGCCTCGCCTAACGTCGGAAGCATCGGCCTCACAACGTTATCAATCAGGAACGTAATCCCTTGCGCGAGGTATCCGACGAGCTTAGCTGCGATTGGAAATACCGTGTTGAAGATGTCCAGAACGGTCGGCAATACCGCGACCACAACCTCGCCGATCGCTTTAATAGCCGATTGGACCAACGTAAATACCGGCTGCATAAACGTCCAAGCCGATTGGAGAGCACTCGATATCTGCGGAAAGTAGCTTTTAAATATGCCGACTACGTTCGTGACCCCGTTTACGAGTGCAGTCCATGTCGCTTGTGCGGTCGGAAGCAGCGATTTAACTCCGTTCATAACCGCTTGACCTACAGGAGCCAGCACAGCCATGACGCTGGTAAACGTAGACTTAATCGCGTTGCCCCACGCTTTTGCTTGATCGGAGTCTAACCAGTTATTCAATTGAATAGCAAGCTCGGACCCCTTATTTGCGAGTGCAGCGATCATAGGCATTGTCGGAAGTAACGCGGATATCTGAAGCGTCTGTATAGCCCCTTCAAGTTGTTCCACTGCACCGGCTGCGTTGTTCATCTTTTCCTTGGCTACTTGGAGCGCAGTGACGTTGCTCATCTGACGCTGAAATTCCTTGACGCCTTTAGAACCCGCCTTATATAACGTAGTTGCGGCCTTTACGCCATCAGTACCAAACATGTCCAGCAGCGTAGCCGTTCGATCCTGTTCCGACATCTTACCGAGCGTTTTTTGCAGAACGTCAGCCACGCCCGCTAGGTCCTTGATCTTGCCCTTTTCGAAGAACTTATTTGCCTTGCCGACGCCAATGCCGAGGTCTTCGAACAGTCGTGCGGCCTTCTTTGTCTGCGGCTGCAAAGACATCAGCATAGACTTGTAAGAGGTACCGGCATCCGACCCGGATTTCAACCCGTCATTGGACACGAGACCAATCGCGGTATTAAAGTCTTTGAACGATACCCCTACCATGTCCGCAACGCCGCCCGCACTCGCGAGAGCATATCCGAGACTTCTTACGTCGGTTGCCCCGGAATTGGCAGTACCCGCGAGAATATCCGCAGCTTGTGCCGCTGTAAGCCCGTCCTTCTTAAACGCGTTCAGCGACGTTGCCATTGTCTCCGCAGCTTCCGTGAGTTCCAAGCCGCCAGCCGTCGCGAGACTGAGCGCTGCGTTAAGACCGCCCGCTTGGACTTGCGCGGTGGACATTCCCGCCTTCAAAAGCTCCTCGATCGCTTTTGCTGACTCAAGTGCTGAATATTTAGTAGCCATTCCCTGCTCCAGCGCGAGTTGTTGCATCTGCTTCATTTGTGCATCTGTAGAACCCGTTAAAGCTTTAATCGTGGACATTTGCTCCTCAAAATCCATCGCTTTCTTGACGCTATCCCCTGCCACCGCAACAGCAGAAACAGCAGACCCGAGAAGGCCCGCCGCCGCTCCGAACTTAACCATTCCGCCCATTGCCCGGTTCAGCTTACCAGACATTTCATCCTTCAGACGCAGATAACCCGTGATATCAAATGCTATGACGGATCACCCACTCCCGATAACGGTCGATCGCACGCAACAATTTACGCAGCGCATCGTGTACGGTTAACGTTTGACGCATAGCGCTCCGGCCCCGGTCTACTGCGTTATCCGCTCCCTCAAGCGCATCCGAAAGTCTACGCATTCGGTATCCAACGGTCTTAATCGAGTGAACCCCGGAGGCCTCAAACTGTGCGGCTGTCTCCGTCCACGTTGCGTACTGCTCCGCATGGTTTGTTCGAAAGCCGTAGTTACCCGGCCGTGTATACGTAATGATCTCCGCCAGTAAGCTCGCAATTGGGACTACGCGCTCAAAAGATACCGTAATTTTATCCGACATGTTACTCCCCCTATCGTTGTTGCGCCGCCTTCGCTTCCCGTTCAAACTGGAGCATCATCGACGCGTACATAAACATCCGGTGCCGTCGTTCCTTTGCGTAAACTTCGTCGGGCGGGATGCCGTGACGCTGAAAGATTTCATGAAGCAACGCAGACTCCCCGCCCGACTTGATTAGTTTTTTGCTTCGTCAATCAGCTTCGCATCGTCCACGAATCCGGACAGTTTAAGCAACGCCTGTACGACGCGGGATTGTTCGCCGGGCAGTAGCGCCTTTTTAACGACGTCGGCTGCGTCGGACGCCTCATAGTGATCTCTCAACGCCTTATCGTTAAGGTCCGGATCGGCCACAGCTTTAACGATGAGCAGACGATTAAATAGCGACTCGTCGACCTTGCCGTCTCTGCCCGTCGTTGCCTGTGCGCGAGCCTTTTCGAGTGTGTCTTCGTCCAGCGCCTTGACGATAAAATCCGTCTTCAAACGAGGGATATACACGCCTTCCTGTAGGTCTGTAGTGGCTCCGAGTAATGCTTCCAGTCTGCTTGTTGTCATATAATCAGCCTCCGTATGTTTTTTTGTTGGAATTAAAAAGAGACCCCGAAGGACCTCCTGATTTCGCTATTTACTTACGCAGTCAGCCCTTTGATTCGGGCGTGCGCCTTCTCTTGCTGGAGCTCCAACGTGTATTCACCGACGATGATACCGGACTGGTAATCGCCTTTGACGCCTAGGTACGTGTGACCAAAAGAACGGTCGCCGAGTGGTCGAACCTTAATCCGATTCGCGTCTACGAAAAGAATCTCGTCAGGCTTCAGATTATCGTTAAGCACGACCTGGAACGTACCGAAGTCATTGACGATGTGGTCAACTTTCTGGCCGCGACTATTCTCCGCTTGCGTCAACCTGATCTGCGTAAATGCCATGTCGCTGATCGCGCGTTTCTGTACAGCAGGAACAACGAAGGTGTAACCCGCGTTCCCTGTCGCAAAGCCACCCGCGCTATAAACTTTTTGCGTCACATCATCGAGCAGCTTTTTCGTAACTGGCCCGCCCGCAGTGGTCATGTTAGTCTCGATGAAGCTACGGACGCCGCGCATTGTGCGCATATTTCCGCTGTCGAATTTTCGGCCACCAATGATAGCTTTCTCCAGTTGGAGCGCGAGTTCGAGCTGCTTCTTCGCCTTCTCATATTCGTATAAGCCACTTGAGCCGATACCGTATTGCGCGACCGCCTCCGCAGACCCTGTGACTGACACCGTGTCCTCGAAAATCTGCGTGACATTGTCGCCCTTCGTTTTGGACTTATAGCGGGCGTCTCGCGCATCCGCACCCTCTCGGCTATCCCCGTAAAGTGACTCCATCATTGCGTCTTTCGCAATCGCGGCGGCCGTTGTTCCACTATAGCCCCGGACAACCGAGATTTTGTTCGCGGCACTATCCACCGCTTGAATCAATACGAGCTCATCGCCGACTTCTGCAATCGTGTGCGGACGGAACGGCTCGGTGCTGGCAACCTTAATCTCCGTGGCATCTACAGCAACAGCGGCAGTTACCGTCGTCCGCGTTGCGAACATGGCATCTTCGTACCATACGTGCGTAGTTGATGTAACCGGCTGGCCGAATCCGAGCAAGTTCAGCATCGGTGTCTGACTAGGGTTCAAAAGCAAGATTTCGTCTGTTACTGATTCACGTTTTCCGATTAATTCATTTGTAAAAATTGTCATAATAAATTCCCCCTATTATTTTTGAAGTTTAGCTTTCCTTGGCTTGTCCGACTGGCGGCGGCTATATCCGAGTGACGGGCCGATGTTGGCGATCTCCTCGCCGGTACCGATGCCGCCTGTCCACGTTTTTGAATTGATGAATTTACTCACGCTGATTCCTCCCCTTCAAATTCTGTTACGAATTGTCCCATTGCACCGTCCACGCTAGACCATACGGATACCCGATGCTTCCCGAACAGATACTCCCGGTCTTTAATCTCGAAGTATCCGGACCATAACGCTTCAACTGCGCTCTCCAGCGGCGTCTTATCGGACTCAATCGGCCAGGTCCCCGTTAGCATGTCGCGTCCCTGAACGTCGTACAGCTTGACGATGTTATTGCCATCTACTTGCCGGTGGATTACACGTGTGTATTGATCGCTCATTTCCGTCTCTCCTTTCGTCTGCGTCTCCGCTCATCCTCGGCGATACGGTCCGCATTGAGCCGTATGTAACGCCGGGACACCGAATCACCAAACGTAATCGTAATGCCGTCCGCGTACGATATCACCGTATGGTACTGGTTAACTCCGTTGCTCAACATGGCTATTACCTCCTCGCTACTTGTGTACTCAAATACCGACATTGTACGGAGTCATCGCCGCGCCAGGCTTTACACCGCTTATCCGCTTTTGACATCGCGTGAAGCAATACGCAGCTCGAATCCGGCTTGTAATACGGACAATATGTAGCCGCGTCCTCTCGATCACTCACTAGCTCACCTCCCGCTAAAACCGGACACTATTCGTACTCATTTCCGTGTTTTCGCTTGATTTCAGACGCGCAAAAATAAGCCGAGGGTCATAGTTCCTCCGCTTGTCTAGAACGCTAATACCACGCTAATTCAACGTATAGGGTACTGCGCTGTTACACACTGATTTGGCAATTTAGCAGGCGCTTGATCGACCGTTTCCGCACTTCCGGTACGCGGTACTGAATAGCGATTAACTTGCCGAATCGGAAATACTCAGCCATAACATGAAAATCCGAATAGCTACGCTCGATCTTCACCATGACGGTAACATCTTCTGTGTACGCCGCGAGGTTGTCCGAGTCAATCCGCCATATCTTGTTACTCACGTAAGGCCCTCCTTACTTTCGTGTTTTAAAGCGGTAAACTATAAGAACAAAAATAAAGACGCTTGTCAAAGCGCCAACTTAGTCGATTCCGCTGCACGTTACCCCCTTCTCACTGGTTAAGCCGACGAACGGTGCTCACTAACTCAGCAATTTGCTCGTCTGTATAGGGAATGGCTGCACGGATTCTTTGCGCAACATGAGGTAGCAAAGGGCGTTCGTCCCGCTCAATAGCGCCGAGTAAGGGTACTGATACACTCGCCTCTTTCGCGAGCTTCCCCTGCGACATCCCCAAGTTGATACGGCAAGTACGTATGATTTCTGGCGTTAGATGCACTTCATATTCCTCCTCTTGTGGTGGTGTCTTGTTCATACTTAGTTATAAATAAAGACCGATCATGCCGCCAAGCACCCGGCACAATTACAGTCTTATCTCCTCATATATACATGGGAAACCAGCGCTCAAAATATCAGGTATATTATGTAACATTCACAAACTTGTCACATCTTCTCTTGGAAGGTATATCTGCCCCGTTAGATCAACCTGACCACCGCCCTCGATGAACGCTTCTAGCGATATCTCGTGCTTCTTCCGCTGCTGCTCGCGGTAAAACTCCGCGTCAGCATTCTTTACCGGATGAGATGCGGTGCGCTCGGCAACCATATCCGCTTTTATAATGAAGTCCGCTAAGATTTCGAGGATTGAAAACCGCGACAAGTAGTTTTTACGCCTTGTCATCGGATGCCTGTACGCCTGTGCTGCGAGCTTCTTACGTGACCTTCCGGCCGCTAGGAGCGTGGATGTGACGACGTCGACGATCATAACGCGTAACTCATCATCCTCTATCCGGTAGTGTGCATCCCAAAACGTGGTGATGTTCAAACGTGAACCCCCTCCTATATGGAAACTTAATATTTTGATATCGGCGTATCTGTTGTTCTTCCTAGTGGAAGTTCTCACGCGAAAATCTATATGTGACCACTCCATTACGCGCATGATACTTCGCTAGGAATGAGCGTAAGCGAATGACGACGCGTGAGGGATAGTGATCTTCTATCCCGAAACAGGTTATGATGTCGTAATGTTTATTCTTGTTTATTCGTTCTTGTACTTCGTTCTTATTACATTCCTATAAACGGAGTACGACAATTCCCATGAACGGGATTTAAGCCACTCCGTCTACAGGAATCGCTTCTTCTGCGTCATCCTTTCTATGTGGATAGAACAGCGGAAGGTATATCTTCTTGACGTTTCCCTTCCAAGGTATCTTCTTCGTAATCAAAAGACCCTCGACCTCAAGCATCCGACACAACGGGTTAATTCGGTCACCGTGTATCCCCGTATCTTCACGTATTTGCTCTACCGTTGGGAACGCCCACATATAGTAATCGTTCGCCTCGGTTCCGTTCACATACGCGTGAAGGTAAAGCAAAAGCAGAATTGCGTCTCTCGCGTCGTTCTTCCGGTATTTCTCCCCCATTTCAACTAAATGAACGCGAAAGAGCGAATGGAGTGAAGGCGAGTATCCGCCATGTCCCCGCTCTAGGACGGTCTCTTTTTGTTTAGTCGCTATCTTAGCTAACGTCCGAAGGTCGCTCATCCTCCGTCCCCCCCTCCTATACCGTATTTCTCGTGAAACTCCGCATACGTCAGCGGTTCGAGCGGTTCGTATATGAGCTTATTCGGAAAGCGATCGGATTTTGTGACGTTGAGCAAACCGTAACAGCAAAGCGTAGCCGTGTGTTGGCGGATTTTGTACGGGGATAGCCCTGTTTGCGCCTCTATTTCGCGTTGATTTAGCCACGTTTTACCGTATAATTGGTGGTCCGGCTTGTTTTGGCACCAGGAACGTAAATAACCGTAAAAGCCCGCCGTTTCCACGGTAAAACCTTCGAGTTGCGGGTACGCCCGGTAAAGGATGGCCGGGACCTTAACGAAGCGATTATCGCAATTCATTGAAGACATCGCTCCTTTCTAGCGATATTTCCCCAAGGCCCAACGTCTTCGTACAAAGATTCCCCTTTTGCTTTAAGTAGTTCTAATGTTTGCTTACTAATATCTTCTGAATCATGCGGCGAATCTGCGTACTGGTATAGTTGTGGGTACATGTACATGATGCCTCTACGATTGTCATCGTAAAAATTAATAGCGAACGTTTCTTTTTCCCCCTCTAAGTTAAAATCTACCATCGCTGTATTTGAAAATCCTTGGGGAAATACAACTTTTGCGTCAATCACTGTCGCCTTTTTCTTTTGAGTATTTTGCTTCATTTCTCATCGTCTCCTTTATATCGTTATTGTTGAATGGAACCCCTATTAGTACGTGAAAAAGTAGTTACTTCCCGTTGATTCGCAGAACTTAATCGCAAAGTCAGCGTTAAGTTCCGGATTCCCCGTTCAATCACGCCTACCTCGATGAATTGCTTCCTTCTAATCTCAACCTTGCCGCTGCCCCCGATTTCCTGGTCGATTAAGTATTCCGCGTTCAATAGCGCTTTCTGTTCGTTCTCGACGAAATTCTGAATCTTCAAGTCAAAGTACATTTCGTATGCCTTTTCTATAATATTAGCCGCCTGAACTGGATGGCCTAACTCAAACCGTCGAAGTGTGCTTGGACTAATGCCGAGGGCTTCCGCAACCTTCGTGAGCGTAAGGCGATGTGTTTCTCGCCGCTCTTTAAAACGCGCGCCCTTCTCCGCCCACTCTCCAGCTTTTTTAGCTACGTACTGTTCCCGTGTCAACAATGCATTTGTCATAATTAAAATCGCTCCCTTTTCGTTTGGTTTATATGAAATGCGGTCTCCCGCGGTCTAACTAGTTAACCGAATGTGCGGCGTCGTTATGCACACAAGAATATAGAAAGTCCGCACGCGCTTCGCACATCGCCTTATACTATCTTGCTGCCGACCGCGCGCGTTTCGCACATCGCTCCTATATTTTTTTCTACAACGAATTTTGACTTCGCACAGATTCACGTAAATTTTTGTCCTACATTTAATATAGGGACAAGAAATTATGAATTTAGGACACCTTCCTTCATTGAAATTTCTTCGACACTACATATAAGCACATGTTTATTCTGAATTGGGACATCGTCTACTCTCCTTTTATATAAGGACAGAAACTTTTTAATTTGGGACACGTCCAAAAAACTTTTTCACAATTTTCGAAACCAACGGAACCCATGTTCGTATATACTTGATATAACAAACGGAAAGAGCGTGCCTGAACGCGAGAGTTACTTCGCCACTCTTTCCGCACCTATCTATGTGAACTACGCCTGCCTGAAAGTGAACGTTTGCCGCGTTCACGACGTAGGAATTATCGAAATCGGCCAGCCTACGGGACGTTGGCGCGTCTTACGTAGACCGACCGGAAGTGCCGAGCAGTTGGCGCTACTCAGCATATGGTCCGTAGGCACTCCGCTAGTTGGCGCTGACGGTACGGACATTTAGCCGTCAATGTTGGCGCAAAGGCGGTTTGATACTACGCGCGTCTCCTCCCCATATTGGCGTTCGGAACGGTTAGCGCCATTCCGGACACCGTTTAGGTTCATCGGAATACGCGTCAGCCCTTCTTCTTAACGAGATTCAATTCGATATCGCCGCGGTCTTCGAGCCATAAGAGTTCATCGACTAGAAACGTTAAGCCGTTCATGGCGCGGATATGATCGAGGACTTCCGTAACCACTTGCAGCAAGTCACGCTGAACGTTCTTTCCGAGTTGAAGGCCGCCGGAGTCTCCGTCGATAAATAAGTGCGTGTGTTCCGGATGCTCGACCTTGCGGACGTGACGGAGCCATAAAATTCCGGTCTCAAGATGGAAGAAATAACGGTCATCGTACAAAACGCCCTCCACGAGCTCATACATATGCGGCAGGTCGTACGGACCGTAAGCAAGCGCCGCCTTTTCTAGTACGTTTGATTTAGTCTCCATTTTCGTACGCTCCTTCGTAGTTAAATCCTACTGGCTTGATGTCGGTAGCCGTAACGTTATGTCCGGTGTCATTCGCGTTCTGAACCGCCTGCTCGATCGCAATCGTCCGGAGTTCGTCCTTCGTAAGCTGGCGCGGTGCGTACACCGGAAAGGTCATGCGGATGTCTCCGAACTCGACGACGCATCTATAACAGTGATCGGCCGCCATTAAGAAACGCCTACTTTCGAAAATACGTTGTTAAATGCTACATTCAGTTCCTTAAGTGCTTCAATCCGCTCCGCGTCGGTGAAGTGCGGACTCTCTAATATGTTACCGACCGCGAGTGTATAGAAACGGAACGCGATCATTAAGGCATCACCGTAGGTTTCCGAACCAAGCCGATAATCCGTGAATATTTCCAAGTACGACATTACGTCAACACCTCTCGCGTGATCAACGCGACAGCGTAGATAAATTTAAGTACAGTTACGATGCGTTTGCGAGCCTTGCGTGACAATACGATGTTACGCGTAGCTGACGAATTTACTGTAACGTTCAATCTGTGCGCCTCCCTTCCTTACGATGAATCCGAGTTCACTCATGACGTCCATTGATAGCGTTAAACTACCGAGTGGTGACCGCTGATTAACTTTGGTTATCCGCCAGAACGCCCGTGGTTGAATAACTAACTCCTGACGCGTGCCGACGTAGCGCAATATGTAGTTGCCCGTAGTCGGATCGAATACGTAACGAACGTGCGCCGGAGTAACTAGCGGACGAACAACACGGAAGACTTCCCGTTTCATTTCTGCGTCCAGTTCAAAGCCGAGTTCGGCGAGCTGTGCCGGCGTAGTTTCAACTGTATCACCGTAGAGAAACGGATTAGCTTGCGGTATAATAGTGAAGAACAATTCCGATGTAACGCGGAGTTCTTGACGTTTGCGGCCGCTTCCGACCATGATGATGACGTTACCTTCGCGACGATTACGGATGAAACCTAACGTGATTGACATATGATTCGCCTCCAAGCGGGATTATATGATGAGTTGCGTGATGCTTCGGAACAGTACGATGTTGCTCGGGATAAAGATGAAACTTTTTAATAACTCAATACGTTAATAACCTGATTCGATAATAACCCTATGAGTTAATATAGTCAAGCCCCTTTTATGATAAAATAAAATTAATTACAAGGAGGGTCGCGGATGATTCGTTTTACACTTGAAGAGATGCTCAAGAAAAGAGAAATGAGTATGTATGCATTGTCTAAAAGCTCAGGTATCCGCCCAAACACCATAAGCCAATGGGTAACAAACGAGGGCGTTGACGTAAAGTCTATTACTATCGAGACACTTGATCGAGTTTGCTCAGTATTAAACTGTCAACCGGGGGATTTGATTAAATACATAACGAATGTCAAAGAAAGTACCGAGCCAAAAAAAGAAGACCGTTAATCTAGCGGTCTTTTTGCGTTAAATTAGCGTCTATCCTTCGTTCCCTTGCGTACCCCTAAACGCAAACTTAAACGGGCTATTTCACGGTGATTTTACGGTGAAACGACGCGACATACTCTGCGTTTAACGCAGGGAAATACCCAAGGTGGGTCGTCCGAACATGTACGTTTTGTCCTATAATAGGTTTATTTATTAACTTTAGTGAAATGAAGTAGGGATGAGGTGAATAGTATTCACGTCACTGGCTCGAAAGGAGGAATCAACGTGAGTGAAGTCGCGACTCTATCATCCGACTTACCTGCGATAACTGCGGAAATCAACGCATATAAGCGCGTTGCAGGCGAAGCTATCTTCGAAATCGGACGTAGGTTGAAGCACGTAAAGGAGAACGACCTAACCCGTGGGGAATGGGAACACTGGCTCTCATCAGTAGACATCCCAAAAACTACGGCTTGGAACATGATACGAGCCTATGAGCAGTTTTCAAATGTTCCGACGTCGGAACGTCTGGATGTCGGAAAAATCTTCGAGATGCTCTCGCTTCCATCCGATATCGACCGATCTCATTCGTTTCCTCTACGCACACCATCCCGTCAACCGGCGCCACCAAAACCGTTGACGAAATGACCGTACGCGAACTACGCGAAGTTAAAGCCGCACTCAAGACCGAGCGTGAAGCACGGGAACAAGCGGAGGCTCGCGCTGAGAAAGCGGGGGACGATTACGGGGTCATATGCGATACGCTAGAAGCTGTGCGTGCAGAGCCACCGAGGGTAAAATTCCCATTTTTTTCTTAGTATAATTCCCCTCTATCTGATAAAATTATGTTCAAAGTAAATAAACGTAAAAGGGGTTACATCTGATGCGATACCTTCTTGCTATTCTGATTCCACCGCTGGCGGTTCTACTTTGTGGTAAACCCGGCCAGGCTATTTTGAATTTTATACTGTGTCTATTTTTCTTCGTGCCCGGTGTCATCCACGCACTGGTCGTTGTGACCAGCCATAAAGCTGACTTGCGAAACGAAGAACTTATCCGTGCAATACAGCGCGGGCAGCACCGATAAACGACGGAAAGCCCGTAATCCTCTGCGTTGAGGACACGGGCTTTTAACGTAATATTAGGCGTTTATGGCGCTATCCTTACGTAGGTATTCAGAACGGAGTTACGGCGCTTATTTGCGGTGAAATGCGATGATTAAGCTTAATAACTATGTATATATTTTGTACCACTGTCTTTCTTAATTACCCTCTGTGTGCGCCCGCATACAATCCGCCCAACACCCCGAGCACGCCACAAGCAATAGCAGCGATCATAATTACAGGCCCTTTGTATATCACGACCTTCGACCTTCTTCGTAAGGAATCCGAGAATGACCGCGATCGGAGACGTAACCACGGGAAACCACAACAAAGAGAGTACAGCAAACGTCCATCCGAGGAACGCGAGCGCACTTCCCTTTCGTTGCTCTTGCCTTTCCGTTGGCTTGTCGCTCTTTACGATACCGTTAATCAAACCGAATCCCTCCGTATCTCACGTTACGTTTACCTAAATAATACCATTGGACTAGTACGTTGTCACTACAGTTACACGAAAAAATAACAACAAACTCCCTATTGCATAAATTTTTCCATATTATATAGACAAAATAATTGTACTATTGTTTATAGTCAATGCTTAGTGTATAATAAAATAAAAAATGTAACGCATTACAAAAAGAAAAAGCCGCTAATATCGCAAGACATAGCGCGGCCCTTTTTAGGTATTACTTATGGAAAATAGCCGAGGATCCCGTCAAAGATAACTGCTATTTTCCATGTGTCATTACAAAAACGAGTGTTGCGAAATTTATCATAAGTGACAACGTTTCATATACAGTCATAGGCGGTCACCTCCCCTCAGAGAGGACCGCTTTTTGCTATGTCTTGCTGTCTAATTGTACTATATATCCTCTCTGACTGCTACCATATTTTATAAAATCGTAGTTAGATACCCGCTACATCGAAGAAGTAGCACGTTGTCACTAAAAGAAAAACGGACCCACTCACGTAATCTCCCGCGCAAATGAGTCCGTTAAAGTCCGTTACTTCGTATCTTCCGCCTTCTGCTCCGTCTTGAACGTAGAGTACACGCCAGTCCCAATCAACGCGTACGAAACGATATCTACTCCGATTTGCCACGTTCCGAAATCGGGCGCTACTCCGTACTTACGTAAGACTGGCGACTGCTGCGGTACAAGTATGTGAACTAGAAAATCTACTTAAAGTAGACATCCTTATATACAAAAATAATTAAATTATGTACAATAAGAGTATCAAGAGTGAAATAAAATGAAACTTGGTAGTTAAGCCGCAAGACACAGCGCGACCTACAGTTTCAACTACAGAGCACTACGAATAATAGCCGACGATCCTGCCAAAGATACCGGCTATTATTTGCGTATTATTAAAACAACAAGCGATGCGAATGATAGTATAAGTGTCAGTGTTTCATATACGGTCATAAGCGGTCACCTCCATGGTAGGCCGCTTTTTGCTGTGCCTTGCTTGCCTAATTATACAACACCTCCCCTCTCACTGCCTACTATTTTTATACTACTCTCATCTATCAAAAAAAATAACGCTCACCTCCGAAGAGATGAACGCTATGTGCTTACCGTTTTCTTTTACGTTCTTTCTGTAACGGACCAGTCACGTTATTCATAGGCGTAAACTGGTCGTGCTTCTCCTTAATCGATTTATCCGATAGATGTGTGTACTTCGCAACCATACGCAGGTCCGAGTGCCCCATAATACCCGCTAGGTATCGTTCTGACCCGCCATTTTCAAGAAACATAGTTGCAGACGTATGCCGGAATAAGTGGGGATGTACACGCATCTTGAGTCCCGCTGCCTTTACGTAGCCTTTTAGCCGATCACGAAACCGGTCGTCCCGAAGCGGGCCTCCGTAATTCGTAAGAAATACGTACTCCGAGTCAAATTCTTCACATTCCTTCAGCAGCTCACGAATTAGTCTCGCAGTCCGTTGTTGTATTGGTACGGTTCTTCCACGTCGAGACTTAGTTATCAACTCGCTTAGGTATAGTACGCCCTCTTCTGTATCTACCTCCGTTTTCTTTAAGGTGAGAACTTCGTTTATCCGCATGAAGGAGTCGATCAATACATTAATGATAACGTAATCCCTGAACCCCGCGTATGTCCGTTGGTCTGGTTGTGCAAGTATCTTCTTTAAATCTTCTGAGCTCATGATAGTTATATTTTTCTCTGGTTCCTTGACCTTCTTTATCTTTGCGGTCGGGTCGCGGTCAATATGCCCTTCATCTTCCAGAAACCGGAACATTGTCCTTAACGACTTGAGCTTAGTATTAACAGTGACAGGCGAAAGTCCTACCGTCTTATCCCGCTCGTGCTTGTGCGGGTGGTTGTCAAACTTACGCTTGCTATGGAGTAAGTACGCAATATATGACCGTAATAAGTCTGGCGTTATTGCAGTCATCGACCGCTCAACGTTAACCTCATCCAGATAATCGCAAAGATAATTGTAACTTTCTTGATACATTTCCAACGTCCGTTTCGAGCGTCCTTCCGCTATTTTTGCGTGACAAAAAATGTCAAACAACTCGTCAAGGGACTTCGCTGCCCCCTTCGTCTTCCTATCGTTTTTATACCGTTTGCCTGTCCGATTATCCAAAACAAAAACGCCTCCTACCGTTAATTTATACGATAGAAGACGCAGACCCCTCGTAAAATTAGCCGCGCACACCTGCGCCCATTTCCGTCTCGTCCAGCGGTCAACAAACGTTGATATAACGCATACTTTACTACGTTAACGCGTTAGTTAGACCCCAAGGGTGCGCGCTACCTAGCTGCGCTATACCCCGATAACCAGTGTATGTAGATCGATGCTGTTATTTACCATTATAATCTGGTCGTAAAATCCTGTAAAGGGATTATTTAGATCGATTGATACAAAAAATAAGCGCCCAATACTTGAGATACAGGAGCTAACCATGCAGAGCAAAAAAATAATCACACCCGCAGCCTTACTTCTTTTAATACAGTTAAGCGTTCCTATATGCTACACCTTTGCACAGGATAACCTTGTCATAGACCAAGAAACGAAAGAGAGAATAGCGGAGCAATATGGCTTGGAAGAGCCTCATTCACCTACATCAGAGCAGCAGCAAAACTGGATCGGTTACATTTAGTTGGACAGAAAAAATAAGGGCTAGTAGAATGAAAACATTAGAATTAGGAGCGGATCTACTATGCCAAGACAAAGACGTACATTTACAGCAAATTTTAAGAGGCAAATGGTTCAGTTATATGAAAACGGAAAGCCGAGAGCAGCCATTGCGAGAGAGTATGAGCTTAGCCCATCGGCTCTAGATCGCTGGATCAAGCAGGCTCAAACCTCAGGTTCATTCGCTGAAAAAGATAACCGAACTGCAGAAGAGAATGAGCTCCTTGCGCTCCGTAAAGAAAATGAGCGACTCAAGATGGAGAATGATATTTTAAAGCAAGCCGCGCTGATCATGGGACGAAAGTAAAAATCATTAAGCAAAACAGTGATAAATACTCGGTATCAGCATTGTGTGAAGTCCTGCAAATCGCTAGAAGCACGTTCTACTATGAAGCGAAAGAAAAAGACAACGAAGACGAAGTAACTACGACTATCGTAGAGATCTTTCATACCCATCGAAAGGCGTATGGAACGCGCAAGTTGAAAGTCAAACTTCAGGAGCAAGGACACACCGTTTCCAGACGTCGAATTGGACGGATTATGAAAGAGCAGGGCCTCGTGTCCACGTACACGATAGCGCAGTATAAGCCGCACAAGACCGGTTGTAACGAAGCAACAACGGCGAATGTGTTGAAGCGTGAATTTGATCAAACCGAAGCTAAACGTTTCGTGGTCAGCGTTCTAACTTATGTGAAAGTTCAGCACAAGTGGCACTACATTTGCGTACTGATCGACTTATTTAATCGTGAAATCATTGGCCATAGTGCAGGTCCCAACAAAGACGCTGCTCTGATTTCCCGTGCCTTTGCCACGGTAGAGGGCGATTTGAGCGACATTCAGTGGTTTCATACGGATCGTGGAAGCGAATTTAAGAACCAGACCATGGACGATCTGTTAGAGACCTTTGACATTGGCCGTTCCCTAAGTATGAAAGGCTGTCCCTACGACAATGCCGTGGCCGAAGCCACCTACAAAGTGATGAAAACAGAATTCGTAAACCAAATGAATTTCCAGAGTCTTCATCATCTAAAACTAGAATTATATGATTATGTGAACTGGTTCAACAAGCATCGTATTCATGGCAAATTAAGATACATGACGCCAGTTCAGTACAAAGCTGCAGCCCTTAATAAAGTTGTCTGATTTACTGTTGACAGTCCAAGGTAAAGCAATGAACACTATGATTGCAAATGCCAACAACAACGGAATACTTAGTAATAACAATGTTTTTTTCACTTTCATTTATACCCCGCCTCCTTCAAGGCATTTCTTACTGAACCCATTTTATGATTTCTAATCATTTGCCAAGCCTTATATGCATCAGAGTGCCACCACTTAATTTTATACTGCGTAGGTAAGTAAACCGTTGTTCCAGTGCCTACTTCACCCAAAGTCTTATTCAAATTTCGTCCTTAACTACATAATTCGTTGCTCTTGCAGTATAGTTCTCATCACTTAAACCATATTTACCTAGTGAAGGTACTGCAGGATTAAATGTGATAGCATTTTTATTCACTATTCTTATGATTAGCCACAAAATACGAAGATTTTAAAATCGAATAAAATTAAACTCGACGGGTCATCTTATTTTCAAGATGGTCCCTTAATTTTGTTCCAATTACTATTTCAAATATACTGATCCATATAAAAGGCGGCGATTGCTCCCAATCACCGCCTAATATTCCTTCCTTCTACTTCAATTTAAAGAAAAATTCACAGTAACACGACCTGAGACCAAAATCTCTAATAAATTCATAAAATATTGCTCGGATGAGAAAGCATAATCCATCCCTGCTGGAACTGTTTTTTCCTGATATTTTTATATGTTTAGATAGAAGTCGTCCTAAAAGCTGACTTTTTACACCATTGCTTGCTCCGCGAGCATTAATTATGCTCATCGTGTCATCATATGTTGCCACACTATAATAGAGTCCACCACCACCTGCGCCAGCCATATGTGTATGACCACTTGGATCAATATAAATCAACGGATTGTTTTGAACATACGTATACAAGTTCAAACTCGATGGATTTTCATTCTCTCCTTCATACGTATCCTCATTAATAAACCTTCCACTATCAGGATCATACCATCTGGCTCGCAGATATTGTAATTCCGTTGTATCGGATTAACCCCCTAAGTTTGGACACTAACTCT